>JAUSDC010000226.1 GCA_030650845.1 Candidatus Methanoperedens sp. | reverse complement strand
AAGATTGACAGAGGAAACTTTAAAAATACCCTCTCGCTTTGCTTAATGATTGAACACCACTAACTTACTAAATTAAACATTTTAATTATACTTATAATTAGTGTATATATATATATATATATAAGGATATTGTCAATTTGTCAATCTCTTTGCCTCCTTTAATCCATATCAGATCCTTCTTCTTCCAGCATCTTTATCGTGAAATCGCGGTAGCTCAGCCACTTTGCAGGGTCAAACTCCGATGCGTCCTGATAGTCGATGCCTTCGTCTATCGCCTCTGATTTCGCATCCATCAACTGCTGCATGTACTCGTCTATCGTACCCTTCGCCCTGAGCAGGTAAATACGGAGTTTTCTGGTCTGCTGAGGTCTCAGTATCCTGCTGTATGCCTGGATCTGCTTGCTTGGCGTCTAGGACGTATCCGCTATGATGATCACATTCGCCTGCGGGATGTTGAGCCCTGTCTCGCCACAGGTTGTGGTGGCAAGCAGGACTTGTGTTCCATTGTTATTGAAATCGTTGAGAACCACGTTTCTGTTCTTGATTCTTAATCGCTATACCCCGCAGCTCTGCTGCGGTTGGGTGTGCCCGGCGTTTGACACCTTATTCACATACTTTAAAATATAGATTATTTCCCCAATTTTTTCAAACGCTCAATCTTCGCCTGCGTCTCTTCTACCCCTTTTCTCTGCTGCCTCTCAAGATGAGCGATTATGTCATTAAACCCAACTTTGAACGTGTAAATCTTATACGGTCTCCCTTTCCCTGGCTTCTTCTCTTCCCGCTCATTTACCCAGTCACGTTCCTTTAACTGCCTCATTGCTATGCTGACTTCAGGTTGGCGTAATCTGGTTGAGCGTTCAAGGTCTGTCGATGTGGCAGAATTCGTATTTCGCATATATGCAAGTACCATTGCGGCATTTCTGCTCATTCCCAGAGATATAAGTGCGTCTGCAATTTCTTCGTCTTTCTCATCAAGTTGTTTAATGTTGAGGGTTTTCATATTGACTCCCATAATATATTAAGCAGTTAGTATTATTTTAATCTTTCGATATGAGAATTGAAAGTAATTTAACTGTTAACTAAATCTAAGAAGGCGAAAGCAAATAAAAAATGGAAATGAACTTGGGTTAACCCTGCTTTCGACCTCTGGAATGAGGTATCGTGTGTTCAGATTCGATGTATATGATTAATCCACCAATTCTTATGGAAAATAGTAGCAACCGACTTTTGACAGGTGCCCAGCAAATGACAACTTGACAGAACCAAATTAAGATTGGTTTTATACACCAGCGCGGTTTTGTGTGTCATCTCTTGGCACGCTTCCAGAAGGCCCACGATTATCTCAAGCCGTCCGCAGCGCATGGTTCTATACCTGCGGTTCTTTCAGAACTGTGTTTACCACTTTAAAGCCGTTTGCCTTCACGTAGAGCTGCTCGATCTGTTTGCCGGTCATACCTGCCTTCAAAAGTTTAACTCTCTCTTCCCTGGTCTCAAGGAAAGCTTTTTTTGTTCCATCAACAATCGCACCGTTTTTAACGTTCGGGGCATTGATTACTGGATATATTGCCATGATTTCACCTTCCTTCAATTTTTGTCATTCCACTGACTACTGAACGAAGAGGATAAAAAAGAAATCGCAGAGGCACGAGCCGAGGTTAAAAAACTTTTAATATGATAAAAAAAGATAGGTGAAACTTCACCTATCTTAGCGTCGTTCTAATCCTATTTTGAATATTCTCTTTCTATCTGTCCTCTCTTATTTTCCTGCTTCGTCTCATCTATTTGCACGTTCTTCCTTTCATTCACTTTCGTTTCCTTTATCTCTACTGTATTTTCTTTGACCTTTACGTCCAGAACGCTCAGGATCTGATCCACTGTCAGAGCAGACAGTTTTCCCTGGACACCGGTGATGATAGCAGGATCTTCTGTTACATTCAGGAAGAACGTATACTCAAACATGACTCTGGTTGTATTTCCTTTGACCTCAGCTTCAGCTTTCAGTTTTTCTCTGGACAGATTTGCCGCCCGGGTAACTGCCTGGGTTGTTGTCAAAGTTGTAGTTGGTCCGCCGGTCACTGTGACTTCAGGCTCAGCTTCATCATCGTCTATCTCATCGTTTTCCTCACCGTCGCGTTCGATCTTTATGATACCTGAAATATTGTTCTTAATTGCAGCCACTCTGTCGGAGATGTCTGCTGCTATGTCAGCGTCTTCAGTGCTGTTCGTGAGGAATTTCAATTCCACTTTGACGTGAGTCTTATTGTCTTCGACTGAAGCTTTTACCTGAGTCTTCTCCTTTCCATCATCTTCATTATCTATCTCTACTTCCTCCAGTACTACCCTGCCCTGTTTCGTCATCTTGCGGTCATATTTTACTTTTGTCTTTTCTGCAAATTTATCCTCAAGTTCCAAGCTGTTTTTGTACGCTTTCTGAAGTCCTGAATTATTGGGGTGTGATTCAAGGAGGGCTTCCAGAACTGCCTGGTGTTTTGCAATCATTTTCTGTGCATTGACAAGTCCTGTGTCTTTGCCGGAAAATTCAGAGACCGATTTGTTAACCTCTTCGATTTCATTTTTAAACTCTTCGATAGCTATGTTTGCTGCTTCAGTATCATTATCGGCTAAACTGGCTCTGAACTCTTTTATCCTATGTCTTGCATAAGATACCTGTTTTCCGAGCTTTTCACTCTGATTGAATGTGAAAACTATATCGAGATGCTGAAACGCTATTTGTAATCCGTATAGCGCATTTCCAGGGCCGATTAGACCTTTATCCGGCTTGTAGTCGTCATCTTCTGCCGTTCCTGCAACTGCTGTACTGGTTGCTGTTGGAGTTGCAGTTAATGATGTTGAAGTTGGAGTTCCTGTTGCGTTTACTGTTACATTGCCTGTAGCATTCTCTGTGGCGCCAGCCATGCCTATAGTAAAGACCAGCACCAACAAGATTATACCTGCTGTAGTTTTATGTCTCATCTTCATAATTTCACCTCATGTATCGGCATTTTGCCGTTATAACCTGATTGAATTTTTTAGAGCATAAATATACTTACCATCCAATATTATTTTTAGAGTACGACATCATCCCAAATTGTGCTAAATCGTTCATAACACTTCTATTTCATTTTGATGACTTTAATAATAAAGAAAACAATGTAAAAGTCATTAAAACAGCAGTTACCCAGAGGTACTAAAATAAAATCAGGGTCCGACGGCATATCTGGCAACTCTGATGATACTTACGAGGTATCTGAGATTGAGAGTGTCAGCGTCTGCATACCGGACCCAATTATCTATACTGGTTTTAACATATATCATTTGTTTATATCCCCAGCGAAGTAGCGAGGGATAACATTTTTCCCTTCAAGCATGGGGATGATGTAATAGTTAAGATTGATCCTGAGAATAAAACAGCCACAGGCTAAAAGAAATCGGCATGTCAACCCTCCAGAATGCGTTATAGCACGTTTTCTTCATGGTCGTCAATACAATCATACCCCCATTTTCCCCCCTACCGACAGCGTTTATCGTATATCCCCGTTATATACATCAATTAACAAATCTGGCGATAAATCTTAAGATAAAGCTTAAGATAAGCTGTTTAAATATAGTATCATAGAACTCGGAGGTCAAAGATGCATCCAGCCGTGAGCAGAACAGCACAGGCAAGAGCGGTCATAATCGCAAAAGGAGATGTTCAGAGGGTAGGATATAGAGATGCGGTTGAGAGGATTGCCCGTAAAATGAAACTCACCGGGTTTGTCGAGAACGTCAAGCCTTATGATGTAAGGATCGTATGCGAAGGGGATAAGGCAAGAGTTGAGGGGTTTATCAAGCAGATTAATATCAGTGAATTCCCCATCGATGTGGAGGATCTGGATGTCAAGTTTGAGGATTCCACAGGAGAATTTGAATATTTTGAGATAAGGCGAGGGGATTGGACCGAGGAACTGGGTGAAAGGCTCGATTCAGAGAGGGCTGAACTTAAGCAGAACACTCTCACTTTGAAAGATTTCAGGAAAGAAACAAACGAGGTTTTAAAAGGGTTCCGGGAAGATACTAATGATAACTTCAAATTACTACACTCTGACCTGACAAACCACGACATAGCCGCACAAAACAGGATTGAAAACCTGGCTGAAGGCTGAATCTATCATGATTTGTCATTCTGATGTTTATAAAATTCAAATTTGAAATTCTAAAAACGCTCCTATGAGACAATAATTATAAGAAACATTAATAGTATATAAAATAATTAAAAGTATATGCTGGATCTTTTAAAGATATTGTTCTGTATACCTTTCCTTCTCTATTCATGCTATTCAGATATTAAAACCCGCCGTGTTACAAATAAACTCTGGCAGGTAATGCTTGCAGGCAGTGCTTTTTTTGTGCTTTACGACATCCTGACCAAAGGAACGCCATACATTATCTTCCTTTTTTTATCCGCAGGATCAATATTCGTTCTTGTTTACATCCTTTTCCAGATAGGAACTTTCGGAGGAGCAGATGCAAAATCGCTCATCGTTATATCCATAATCCTGCCTTCTTATCCAGTAATCCAGGCTTTTGATAATAATTTTCCCCTGAATAAGCCTCTGATCGAACTGTTCTCTTTCGGCATCCTCGGGAATGCAGTGCTCCTGACCGTTGTTGTACCGCTCGGTTTAGCAGCATACAATATAATCAAATTGGGTTTAAAAACCGATCATCCGCTGTATATTTTCATAGGCTATAAATCCAGTATCTCAAATCTCGCAAATAAACATATCAAACTCATCCAGTCATTTGAAGAAGAGAATGGACAGGTAAAATTCCGATTCAAGCGGGGTGGAGTGGAGATTAATGATGAAGTGATCTCAGAACTGAAAACATTGTCGAATAAGGGGCTTATCAAAGATGAAGTATGGGTCACACCTGGACTGCCTTTTATGATTCCTATAACGCTGGGATTTTTCGTGGCTGTGTTTTATGGGGATATGATAACTGAGTTAACAAAATATCTAATACTTATCAGATGAGCTATGTCTGAAAAAAATGAAAAAATAAGATGAAATAAGTGAGCATAGCAGCTTTCTACAGTTCCCTAGAGTTCGCACATCATAGTACAATGTAGAACGTTGACGGGCTTAACTACTGTGTTCGGGATGGGTACAGGTGTTGCCCCGTCGCTTTGACCGCTATACTCGCTTATGACTGTCAGCGTCGCGCCCGCTGCAATGCGCACACACATATGCCCTATCGGGCATACGTGGATTGTAGTAGGCACAACGATACCCCGGATTAAAATCCGAGGCATAGTTAAACACAATCTGGATATCGCCCGAATGTAGCAGAACAAATCTAGCGTGGACGTTAGTAGTCGACGGACTCAACACCTCGTCACCTTGGTGCGTACATCCCGACTCTATCAAACTCGTCTTTTACGAGAGTCCTGAGAGGTCTCTTTTTAGGTGTGGTTTCAAGCTTAGATGCTTTCAGCTTTAATCCGTTAGTGCGTAGCTGCCCTGCGTTGCCTTGCCAGACAACAGGTCCACCAGTGGCACCGTTGCACAGTTCCTCTCGTACTAAATGCAACTTACCCTCAGACCTCAAAACACCCCTTATAGATAGTAACCGACCTGCCTCACGACGGTCTAAACCCAGCTCACGATCTCCTTTAATAGGCGAACAACCTCACCCTTGGCCGCTGCTGCACGGCCAGGATGGAAAGAACCGACATCGAGGTAGCAAGCCGCCGGGTCGATATGTACTCTTGCCGGCGACGACTCTGTTATCCCTGTGGTAGCTTTTCTGTAGTCAATAGCCCTCACCAAGAAGGCATAGTGGTTCGCTAGACCAGACTTTCGTCCCAGGATTTCTTGTTGTGCGAAATCCAGTCAGGCTGACTTATGCTCTTGCACTCTACTGTGGGTTTCCGACCCACATGAGTCAACCATTGGGCGCCCTTGATATCTTTTCAAGGGCGTGGCGCCCCACCCAAACTGCCCACCTATGGGTGTCCTCGTTTCCAAGTTAGGGTCGTAGTCTCAGAAGGGTAGTGTCTCATTATCGGCTCCATCTTACCCGAAAGTAAGATATCGACGCCTCCTACCTACACTGCGCATCCAAAACCACAACCCAACCACAGGCTGCAGTAAAGCTCAACGGGGTCTTCACTTCCCCTAAGGGGTCTCTAGACTCTGCACTAGAATGTAAAGTTCATCGGGTTCTGACTAGGGACAGTAGAGCACTCGTTGATCCATTCATGCAAGTCGCCAATTAAGCGACAAGGTACTACGCTACCTTAAGAGGGTTATAGTTACCCCCGCCGTTTACAGGCCCTTCGTCCCGTTGTACCGGGTGTTCAGGTACCTGCACTGGGCAGGATTCACCAACTGTACTCATCCTTACGGATTAGCAGTCAGCTATGTTGTTATTAGACAGTCAGTGCTCCCTGGTCTCTGCGACCTGCCTTCTTCAAGGCAGGCACTCCTTATTCCGAAGTTACGGAGCTAATTTGCCGAATTCCCTTAGCCAGTTTATGCCGACACGCCTTAGTCTTCTCAACTAGGGGCACCAGTGTCGGTTCTTGGTACGATCATTCAGTCGCCTTTTCACGGGCACCTGGGATTAACCAACTTACGCCATCACACCTTCGCCGACTTCTCACCATTACGGTTCTCCATCAGTTTAAGCGCTTGGACAGGCAGGCATGCCTGCTTGATCTACCCGGATGCGTCAGCCCCTTGCGGGTATGACTAAATGGTACAGGAATATTAACCTGTTTCCCTTTTGTCGTATTCGAATTACGGTACGACTTAGGATCGACTAACCCTCGGCTGACAATCATTGCCGAGGAACCCTGGCCCCTACGGCGGTCCAGATTCTCACTGGACTTTGGTACTACTATTGCCAGGATTTTCGTTCCCGAATGGTCCACAGGATCTCACGACCCTGCTTCTACCCAAACGAGACGCCTTCCTACAGGATTACCTTTCGGTACCCCGTGGTATCGGTGGTCGGCTTGAGCCCCGTCCATTTTCGGGGCCCCAAACCTCGACTGGTGAGCTGTTACGCACTCTTTAAAGGATAGCTGCTTCTGAGCTCACCTTCCAGTTGTTTAGGGCTTGGGACGCCCTTTTTGTGTTTACACTTAGCCGACACTCTGGGACCTTAACCACGGTCTGGGTTGTCTCCCTCACGCACTGTTAGCTTACCCACCAGTGCGGACTCCTGCTTTCTACGATGACAGCGATTTGGGAGTTTGACAGGAGAGCCAGAGGTTTCCCTCCGGTATTCCCCAATCAGTGCTCTACTTCGCCGACTATCTCTAGCAGGGTCATGCTGCGACATGTTTCGGAAGGAACCAGCTATCACCCAGCTCGATTAGCCTTTCACTCCTAGACGGGGATCACGCGAATGATTTGCAAATCAAAAACGCTTGCGGTCCTCAACGCCCCTTTCGAGACGCTTCAACCTGCCTCCGCCTAGATCGCTAGGATTCGGGTCGTAATCTAGTGACTCCACGCACTTGTATACGCTGCGCCTCACAGTGTTGCGCGCATATTGCTTTCGCTCCGGCTTCCCATATGTGGTTAGCCTCGCCACTCTATTACACTCCCTGGCCCGTTCTTCAAAACGTAATATACGACGTCGGCAGTATAGCCCGTACTAATGCCTCGCGACATATTCCTTCGCTATACAGATCCTTTCACGCCGTATCGCTCCATGGCCATCCGATTTCAGGCACTTTGCACCTCCCTTCTTGGGGTACTTTTCAGCTTTCGTTCACACTACTATTACGCTATCGGTCTCAAGACATATTTAGTTTTGGAAATTGATGGCTCCCAAATTCCCGCGAGATTTCCGACCCACGGTACTCAAGACATAACAACAATCCACCAGTTTACGTCTACGTGACTATCACACTCTATGGTCTGACGTTCCAGACAAGTTCGACTTTACTGGTTTGCATTGTATATAGTTAAGCTTATGACACTACATCTCCCCTGCCTTTCGGAGGGGATTCGGTTTAAACTCTGCCGTTTTCACTCGCCGTTACTGACGGCATCTCAATTGATTTCTTTTCCTGCCCCTACTAAGATGTTTCAATCCGGGGCGTTCCCAATCCTTACGGATCAGCACTTGCGCGCTAAGAGGTCTCATTAGGAGATCCTCGGTTCAAAACCTCCATGCGGTTCGCCGAGGCTTATCGCAACTTGGTACGTCCTTCATCAGCGCTTGAGCCGAGCCATTCACCGGATGGCTTATTTGCCAGAACACGTTCTACTACATTCAGTTAGCGTCCAGATTGTGCTTATACACGGTTTCATTTTGCTTAATTATGGTTAGTAATCGCTAATCTACCCTTCCGCAGCAGCATTACGCTGCTGAGTGCATCGGCAATCCTCGTGTTTTAATCCGAGGTTTGTGAGTTATTACTCATGGACCCGCTGGGATTTGAACCCAGGGCCTCCGCCTTGCAAAGGCGGCGATCTTCCAGCTGATCTACGAGCCCTTTCTCGTGGTCTCGTATGGCCCACGAATCTACTTCTCTTTATGACATGACAGTTTTTCGATTTCCAATCGAGAGAGATATTAGCACACGTTTGTGTGCTGCGTTAGGAGGTGATCCAGCCGCAGATTCCCCTACGGCTACCTTGTTACGACTTAACCCCACTCGCGAAGCCTAAATTCGAACATGTTAAAGCATGCCCTCATTCAGACCTCACTCGCATGGTTTGACGGGCGGTGTGTGCAAGGAGCAGGGACGTATTCACCGCGTGATGTTGATACGCGATTACTACGGATTCCGGCTTCATGAGGGCGAGTTGCAGCCCTCAATCCGAACTAAGGCTGGGTTTAGGAGATTACCGTCACCTCTCGGTGTTGGTGCCCATTGTCCCAACCATTGTAGCCCGCGTGTAGCCCGGACCATTCGGGGCATACTGACCTACCGTAGCCCGCTCCTTCCTCCGCTTTAGCAGCGGCGGTCCCCACAGTGTGCCCATCCTTCTTGCGAAGATGCTGGCAACTGTGGGCACGGGTCTTGCTCGTTGCCTGACTTAACAGGATGTCTCACGATACGAACTGACGACGGCCATGCACCTCCTCTCAGCGAATTCGGTAAGGTCTTTAGCCTGACCTTCATAGTGCTGTCGAGTCCGGTAAGCTTTCCGGCGTTGAATCCAAGTGAACCGCAGGCTCCACCCGTTGTAGTGATCCCCCGCCAATTCCTTTAAGATTCAGCCTTGCGACCGTACTTCCCAGGTGACTCGCTTCAAGTTTTCACTGCGGCACCAGATGCGGTCGCACCGCACCTGACACCTAGCGAGCATCGTTTACAGCTGGGACTACCCGGGTATCTAATCCGGTTCGTGCCCCCAGCTTTCGTCCCTCACCGTCGGACCCGTTCTGGTGGGATGCCTTCGCCATCGGTGGTCCCCCAAGGATTACGAGATTTCACCCCTACCCCTGGAGTACCTCCCACCTCTCCCGGTCCCAAGCCTACCAGTATCTCTTGGCCGCCTGACGATTGAGCCGCCAGATTTCCCAAGAGACTTAATAAGCCGGCTACGGACCCTTTAAACCCAATAAAAACGGTTACCACTCGGGCCGCCGGTGTTACCGCGGCGGCTGGCACCGGTCTTGCCCGGCCCTTGCTAACCACTGTTATTTAGACAGTAGGACAGCCAGCACTAGGTGCTGGCACTCGGGGTCCCCTTATCGCGGTTTCCCGCAGTGTAAAGTTTTCGCGCCTGCTGCACCCCGTAGGGCCTGGATTCATGTCTCAGAATCCATCTCAGGGATCTTGCTCTCACAACCCTTACCCGTCGCTGGCTAGTAGGTACGTTACACCCACTACTACCTGATAGGCCGCAGACCCATCCTTGGGCACCGGAGTTTTAAACCAGAGAACATTCCAGTTTCTCTGATCTATCCGGTATTAGTCCCAGTTTCCCGGGGTTATCCCGGACCCAAGGGCAGGTTATCCGCGTGTTACTGAGCAGTATGCCGAGGGCTTACCCCTCTCAACTCGCATGGCTTAATCGGACCCCGATAGCAGTAACCTCTGGCAGGATCAACCAGAATTGTTTGATATCTCGTTGAATATCTGCACACGTTTGAAGTTTTATTTTGTCCGCGTTCGATCCCCGTATTTAATACGAGGTCAAAACGAAGCTTTGACTATCGGAATTTTAGGAGGAACTATTATATAAGGTACAATAGTTCCTTGTTAATTCCCTTTCTCTCGATTGGAATTAACCGAACTGTCATGTCAACGTCGGACGAAGAACTTAATCCTCGTCTCCATTTAATGTATCATGGTTGGAAGACAGCCCTTCACATTCAGGTTTTACCTACAATCTGGGCCGACGCCAAATATTGACCATGAATAAGGTGGTGATAAAGATGCGTTGTATTTTTCAACACAACATTCCTTCGTGTTTTACCACGCAGGAAGATTTCTATATGTTTTTAACGTATATAACGCTTTCCCTCGCATACGATTTTATACACGAGATCATTATTTTTATACTGAAAACCAGAACAGTTTTTCTGAATTTTCTTCAACATATGTCCTGGCAACCTCGTTGCCGGGCTTCCCCAACTACAACACCCGAGTATATAAGGCTTGCGGGTGGGGATTTTGAGGGATCAAAAGATTTAAAATTTATATAATATATAATATTATTTATAAAAATTTTAGACAAAAATAAGGTATTTAATATAATTTAAAAAAGAGAGAAAAAAGAAAAAATGGACTTACCCGAACAGTGCGCCGAGTCCTTCCATTCCGCTTTCTTCAGCTTTTTCTTTGTCTTGCGGTTTTTCTTCAGCCTTAGGAGCTTCAGCTGCTGCTGCCGCTACCGGAGCTGCCGCTGCTGCCGCTGGGGCTGCAAATGCTGCCTTTGAGATCGCTTCTTCGATATTGACGCCTTCAAGAGCAGACACAAGTGCTTTTGCTCTTACTGCATCAACTTCTCCGCCTGCTGCTTTGATAACAGCAGAAACCGCTTCATCTGTAACTTTCTTTCCTGCGCTGTGTAATAACAGTGCTGCATATACGTATTCCATTTTAATCACCTTTTCTTTAACTGAATCCCCGTATTACGGGGTATTAACCGAATAGCGAGCCAAGACCGGCTGCTATATCTGTTTCTTTTGGTACTTCTTTCTTCTTCTCTTCCTTCTCCGGCGTTGCTTTTGCCACCACTGGAGCTGCTGCAACTGGTGCTTTTGCAAGTTTTTCTTTTACTTTATCGCTTATTGCATTGGCATCCTTGGCTGAAGCAAGTTTAGCAACGGATAACATCTGTGCATTCGCTTTTGCAAGCAGTACATCGATGATATCTGGCATTACAATTTCAGCATTAATGGCTAGATTCCTTGACTGCGAAGCTGCTTTTGTAAGCAACGTGCTGATCGTGGCTTTGGCCGGATATGCCGCATTGATCGATAAATTGAAAGCCTGCTGTGCTGCAAGAGTAATATTGTTTCTATATACAGTTTCATCCACTGCAAGCAGTTTAGATTCATATATCATGCCCTTTTCATAAACTGCACGAAGATCCAAACCTAATTCTACAGGATGTATATCAAGTCGTGAAAGGATCGAAGCAAGTTTTGCATTAACTACATCCCCTGCTCTGGCGACCGTCTTTGTCTCACGGATAACAACTTTTCCTCCTTCAATGCCTGCCGGGATTCCAGAGCCCTGCAATTCTCCCACTATAGGACCGGGGGGGAATGATGTAGGACCTTTCTGGACAACTATATCCTTTGGCGCTATACCTCCGGGTTTAATAGGGGCAGCTGTCTTTCCTTTCTCCAATATTTTAAACAGCTTGAACGGATTCTCATTCGTGAACAACAATGCAGTCTGGTCAACTACATATTTGGTGACCTGTTTAACATCATCAGATGATTCGTCAAATGCCCTGAATATCAGATTATTTCTGTACAATTTTACATCAGCAAGACCACGAAGGTTCTTGCGCATCAATTGAAGTTGATTTGAAGGTATTCCATGAACTCCGACAATGCCCATTGAAGAATAAGTGGTCAATAATTTCTTAATATTTTCTATCTCATCCTTTTTCCACTGTGGAATATGGATGCTGTGGTGCACCCCTTCTCTTGACATTTAAATCACCCTCACTGATGGGCCCATTGTGGTCTTGACATATATCGACTTCACGTTATACAGACCGCGCTCGTACCTGTGTTCAATGCGGTTAATGATCGTGTCGATATTTTCCGATATCTTCTCAGGCGGCATCTCTTTTTTGCCAACAGATATATGAAAAGTCATTTTATCCTTTGACCTGATCTTGATCGAGTTCCTGGACTTGTTGATGATCTGTACAATATCCTTGTCAGAGGTGAGCGGTATGGGCATTTTGCCCCTGGGACCAAGCACCTGACCCAGCGTCTTACCTATCAAAGGCATGTACGCTGATTCTGCTATGAAGAAATTGACCTCTTCTGCAAGGTTCTTAGCTTTTGTCTTATCTTCTCCAAGGACGTTTATTTCATCCGGATCAAAAACATAATCCGCCCCTGCGGCTTTTGCTCTCTGGCCGGTTTCGCCTTTTGCGAATACTGCGATCTTGATCTGTTTACCTACGCCATTAGGCAGTATGATCTCTTCGTCCAGCCTGTTCTGAGGCTGATTCATATCAAGATTTTTAAGATTTATAGCTAAATCTATGCTTTCTGAGAACTTACGCTGCGGCGACTTCTCCATCGCCTCTTTTACAGCGGTTACTATCTTTTCATGTTCCAATAAGATTCCTCCCGTAGTAGTCGACTCGTTGGTCTCCTACGGTGTTAGGGAGGTGCTATTTTCGACACGGTAGTACTTTAATGTATCGGTTGAACTGACCTGTAAAGCAATTTTTCCTGTACCTCCAGGGCTTTTTTCTCACCCGTAAGCCTCTTTAAAAGCTCTAAGGCGAACTCCATGGCTGTCCCTGGTCCCTGTGAGGTCAAAATATTCCCGTCTACAACTACCGTTTTATCAACATAAACAGCATTTTTCAACTCATTTTCCATCCCCTTGAATATAGTTACTTTCTTGCCACCCAGGATACCGGCTTTCACAAGAACGGACGGACCAGCGCAAATAGCAGCCACGATCTTTCCTTCAGCATTGTACCTTTTTACAAGATCGATGACTCGCCTGTCATTTCCGAGATTGACATAACCTGGAGAACCCCCTGGAAGTATTATGATATCATACATTTCCTTTATGCCATCAAGTGTTACATCAGGCTGCATTTTTATTCCTCTTGACCCCGTGATCAATCCATCCTTCAGACCGGCTATGGTTACCGTTACTCCACCCCTCCTGAGTATATCGACAATACTTGTGAGTTCGATCTCCTCATAACCTTCAGCCATCAAAACAAGTGCTTTTGCCATAATGAAGGAATACTGATCTTGATATAAATAAATCTTATTGCGAAAATTTCAAGATCCTATTGAGTTTCAGTCTCGTCTTTTTCCATGCCCTTTGCTATAAGAAAACCCCTTGCCCTCTCCGAATATTTATACTCTGACACTTTCTCCCAGAAGGCTTTTGAATGATCTGGATGCAAAAGATGGCTCATCTCGTGCATAAGAACATAATCAATGACCCATTTTGGCATCCCAAAAAGTTTATGAGATAATCTGATCGTGCCATTTACAGGAGTGCAGCTTCCATTGCAGTGTTCCTGGTTTGTTACGAATTCAATAGAATTTACCTTGAGTGTGCCCCGAAAATACCTGTTATTGAACTGGGCGAACCGCTTTATCAGATATTCATCGTTGTTAATATTTTTCTTTAGCCTCTTGTTCTCGATTTTTTTCTTCATTTTTTCAATTATCTTTATTTCTTCTTCCCTGCGCATCCCATTTGGGAGATATACTACAAGCGTTTCCCCTATCAGCTTAGCCTGAATTGTCTTTTTCCTGTCCGGGCTCCTTATGATTTTTATATCCATATTTAATGCCTGTATGCTAACAGGGTATAATAAAAATTCGATTTTCGATGTATCCATTTTAATTAAAATGTCAGATATATTTATATACCATTAATACAAATATTTACAAAAAGGATAGAAGATGAACACAGACCTGAAACATATACGAATAACAATAGAAAAGTCTTTGCTCTGGTGGCTTGCATTGTTGGCGATCGTCAGCATGTCTTTTCCAGCAGTTTTTAAATAATTTCAAGCATGTCTGGCACCACCTTTGAGATCGAACAGATCCAGGTAGATGAGCAGATGTACTGCATCATTTAATCCACATTCAAAATAACTTCTAACATTTGGATGGGTCATTTTATCCAACAATTCTCCGATATTTGTCAATATAAGTATCGAACTGATATAGATCATAATAACATGCTGCGGCAGAATAGAAAGAGGTATATCAAGTGCAGCCTGCATATTCAGGAGCATTGCCATTGACCCTCCTGCAATAAATGAAATAAGATACCCGTTGATCAACCAGTAAGCACTCTTTGGTTTTATTATGAATGGGACATATAAGATCATCAATGTGAAAGATATTTTTAATAAAAGAAAAGATGAAGCCCCTTGATATGAAATTATTGATCTTACGAGGGCATTTCCTTCTGCCATTATCCCCTTCTGTTCGATCATATATAATGCAGTCAAAGCATCTCCAAATCCCCAGGTAAGTAACACCAATAAACACAACAAACCCTGGATCCTTGTGAGCCAGAAGGATTGATGATTATCCTCATTTTTCATAATATTACCTTTTTGACATCATTATTATGATACTTATCATAGATGGTAAATACTCCCTCTGTCCTCATTAGATTTAAACATTTCTCAAAAAACCGAGTATAAACTATAATTTTTTTATACAGTTGGATAATCCCTTAACGGCAAAACATTAGTATATTGACAACAATAATAGAATTAAATGTGGAGTGTAATTCAGGAGAAATTTAAGAACCATCCGGCACAGGAAAAAGTAATAAGGCTACTTTTGGAAAGAGGCTTCCAGATAAATGCAGACGGTCGCGTGGTCTCAGGGAATATCGAGATCGCGCATACTCAGATAGCCAATGAGATCAGTGTGGATCGCAGGGTAGTGGATGCAACCTGTGAAGCGATCCTGAAAGATACTACACTCGGGCAGATATTCAACAATGTGCGCACAATTCCTTTCCTGAGAGATGTAGCGCAGTATCTAGGTCTGGGAGTAGTGATAATAACACCGGACGATGCAGCGCAAAAAGGGCTTCTGGGTGCTGTGGCTACAGAAGTAGCAGAACACGGCAATATTATAAGACAGGCAGTTTCAGATGATCCCTATCTCACGGAAAATCCAAAGCTCACGATAATAATAGAGGGAAAGGTCAGTGGAGGGCTTGTAAAAGCGTTAACAATGATAAACGGTGTTAAGAGTGTCACCGTGTACTAATATCCAATAACATGCATTCCTTTCTTTTTTATCCACCATCCCATTACCAGTCCAGCTGCTGCCCCGCTTAAATGGGCACTGAGCGCAATAGGATCACCCATGACTATAAAAATAATATCAAGGAACGTGAAAAATACCAGGGCCTGGGTGAGCTTCATGGGTATTGGTATGAAAAAAGCATATACCCGGATCTCTGGAGCCAGGATGGCAAGGCATGCAAATACACCGAACAACGCACCACTTGCCCCAACTGCAGGTGAAGGGGGAGAATTGAATATAAAATAAATGAGAAGAGACCATAACACATAACCCACCCCACCTGCGATCCCGGTGAGGAAAAACACATTAAGGAACTTTATTCCACCTATCCTGCGCTCAAGTTCTGGTCCGAAGAAGTATAGGAACAGCATATTAAAAAGTAGATGGAAACCTCCGCTGTGAAGGAACATATGAGTAACAAGATTTACTGCTAATTTCAATGGTTGATAGAATACATCAGACGGAAAAAGTGCAAAGTAAAAGAAATATTTATTGCCGAAAATATACTCTAAAAAAAAAGATATGAGAGCTATTGCAAGGATGGTTAGCGAATAACTGGATCTCAATATAGATAATGCTTTTAATACAGGGCGAAAGGGAGATTGTTTTTCTTTCTTGAATGTCAGCCCTTGATCATGGGGATAAAATGTTCCACTTTCACGAACCTTTTCTTTCAATTTAATAAGCCCTGGGCATTTGTGGGTTTCAGGCAAACGATGGTTATAACAGAACGTCCCTCCACAGAATTTACAGGTAAAGGGCATGGGTTCCCTGAAATGACAGTAATGGCATTCATTTGGCATCCTTCCCTTTATTTCCTTCGGGGTTAATAATTATATTGAAAATTTCTCTTTAATAAATTCCCCCCTTTGGAACACATAAACTTCTAAATCTACGCCACTTTTTAACTCCCTCATTTTTCGGTCATAAATCTGCTGACTGTGCCTCAAACCGTGCTTCTTGAAATGCTTTTCTATCTTATTCAAGAACTCAAGTTTCTGCTTCAGAAATGCGATCTCGTATCGTTTCACAGCTTCTGCGATATTTTTTGCTTCTTCAACTCCGACCTCGCCATGGTACAGTCCATGCTGGTCTAGACCCCCGATCTGTCGCCAATCGAGTTTGCCCTCATCATCTTCCTCCCTGTGCAGCATATATGGATATATCCTGCATATCTCAGGTCGGTCTGCATAATGGTCGCACTTTCCACCTTTATAGAATATGCAGTCCCCATTGGATGTGTCCCTGAGGGCATAACCCATCACATAAAACCTGCCCAGGTTATCGCAAAACTCAAAATATGGCGCTGGTCGAAGCACTTCCTTGCCTGCAACATCGATCATTCTTTCGGCATCATTATCCAGAAGGAACACATGGTCGTTGAATTCTCTTGTACAGCATCTGCCGCAAAGATCACAGACGAATCCCACTTCGCGGATTATCTCTTCAAACGTGTCATCCGGGAAGTCAATTATGCCACTTATCTCATGCTCTATTTCGTTCGTTTTTATGCTGATATTCGTCAATCTAATTCATTACCAATTATTCCCGGGTGAAATATAACAATATGCTAAGGGCCATAAACTCAAGTGCATCCGGGATCAATACATATAATGGACTATATCCCAGCAGGCTGACGATCAATGGATATACGTTCACCGGAGGCGGCTCAGCTATGATCAATAACAACAATACGAGCCTGGAAACAGTCTGTAGAAGAAGCGCAATAGTGAATATTATGAGACCCAGAGTAAAGTTAGACTTGATCTTCCTGTATATCTCAACATAAGATACCAAAAGGACGAGCAATAACACAACATTACCTGCCGTGATATAGTATGCTATCTCTGTTATCTGAATAGGATTACCTCCTTACCTTCATTATTTATTCTCTTTATCAATTTTTTCCCAAATTTGATTAAATTCATCTAAATTTGCCTCCATAACCTTGGAAATAAAATACATAGCACCATATTTGTCACCTTCCATCGTGATCACTCCATTTTTTACAAGAACCTCCAGATGGTGCCTGATAGTCTTATAGTCCATATTCATAGACTCAGCTAACTGGTTGGCATTATAAGGCCTATCAATTATATTCTTTAAGATCATTGCACGTGTATGTCCACCACGAGTTCCTGCAATTAGATACCAGAGCAGTTTTTTCAGAAGTTATCCTCCTTCCTACCTACTAGCCAATAAACATCATAATAATTATAACTTTTGGTAATTATTATTAAACTTGACCGCTATAACCACGGACCTTAAAATCCGCACAGTATTCTTTTGCGATCTCCCTGCATTCAGGAATATTAACGGCAGGTAGATTGACTACAGTAAACCGCAGTTCAATTCCTGATTTTGAGACATCCCCTGCAAATTCAAGCATTTTGGAATAAGCGTTCCTGTATTTCGGAACACACAAACTGTTGTAGGTCTCTTCATCATGGGCGTTCAGGCTGACAGAAACGATTTTCATTCCTGCATCTGCAAGTTCCTTGGCAACTTTTCTTTCAGGATAGAGAAGTTTTGCATGACCAATTGTATCAAGACGTACGGTCATCCCGCGTGCAGAAAGCCAGCGTGTGATCTCAAGGACCTCATCAAGGCGCACCAGCGGTTCTCCCAGACCTGTAAAAACAACTTCGTTGTATTTTTGAAGCTCAATGTTTGAAAGTTGTTTTATAATTTCAGAAAGTATTGGTTCCTTTACAAGCCTGAGGTTATAGCCATAAACTCCATCAGAATAGCGCTTGATACAAAAAACACATTCAGAAGTACACCTGTTGGTTATGTTAAGATACAGGTTTCCATGTGCTTCATATATTATTGTGTCTTTCTTTTCCATTTCAATATGTAATAAGTCATTAATGCTTCTTATCCCTTTTCATCATTATCGTTTCATCATTATCTTTGCATCACCTTGTTGTTACTTCACATCCTCCTTCGCCAACTATAACGGTATGTTCTGATTGTGCGACTATCGCACCGCTTGATTCTATCAACTCAAAATATTCCCTGAGCCCTTTCAGATCACCGATATTCATTTCCGGAACCCATCTCCTTGCAAAGGGAAGTGTCCCGAACTGTTCGCTGATCTTTTTGTGCGCTGTTTTCTTTGCCTTTAAAGCAGCATAGATGTGCGGTTTTCCGTATATGATGTTACCTGACCCTGAGGTTGCGAATGGTTCTATGGCAAATACCATGTCTTTTTTTATTTTCTGGCTGAACACACTTGCGTAATTCGGTATGCTAATGCCTGAATGGAGCATGTATTGCTCAAGACTGTGCCCGGTCAGGTGATTTATCGGAGTGAAACCGTGTTTTTTTATTGTTTGTTCGATCACTTTCCCGACCGTCCGGGTCTGGACGCTATCTTTTACTGAGAGAATGGCATTATCTAGCGCTTCTTCACATGCTTTTATTAACTTTGAATGATGCCCTGTAGCGACTTCAACTGTGCTTGCAGTATCAGCGATATAGCCTTCAATGTGTACCCCAATATCTATTTTAACAACATCGCCTTTCTTAAAACACGGGATATTATCATCTGGGGTGTAATGGGACGCTATTTCATTGATAGATATGTTGCAGGGGAAAGCTATGTTCCCTCCAAGATCTTTTATCCTGTTCTCAACATATTCCGCAACCTCAAGCAGTGATACGTCCTCTTTAATTCTTGATAATGATTCTTTGCGTACAACAGAGGCAATATTACCTGCTTCAATGTAATGTTGGCGGATATATTCGTTCATTGCTCTTGTGTAACTATTGCCCCGCCAGCCAATATAAGCGCACCGCCCATCATTACCGGGATCGAAATAATGTTATGGAGAATTATAATAGAGAAAATAACTGCGCTCAGGGGTTCTATTAATCCAAGAATACTTGCGTTTGCAGCCCTGACTTTTTTCAATCCATTAAAATACAGAGATACAGCAAATATTGTAGGAAATATAGCAAGTAGAACAAGGTATAAGATATTTTCTTCAATAATTTCAATAGGCACAGCCACCGCAGGCAAAAGAAGAAGCGCAGCTATCAAGAAGCTCCAGAAAGCCTGGCTGTATCCTGGATAACTTTTACTGATATGCCTAGATGTCATTATCTGGAAAGCGTATGAAATCCCTGATAGTATCCCGGCGATTATTCCGGTAGATCTTATAGAAAAATCAATGTTCCCTGGATCTACTATGAGTATGACGCCTGCTATGGAAAGAATAAGTGCGACCCATCCTTTTCCTGTTGAACGTTCCTTAAGGAGCAATGGGGAAAAAATGGTCACATACACAGGAGCTGTGTACAGCAGCAGCACGGCGACAGGGACTGACCCGTTCATTAGAGATTCGAAAAATGCCAGCATTGTAATTACCTGAAGTACACTGAACAATACAAGATAAGATCTCTTGTCACTGAGCCTGAGTCTTGAAAGGTTACCAGATAAAATGAAAACTAAAAATAATACTGCAAAAGCAATAGCCACCCTGTAAAATATAATACTCTGGGCGCTCATACCAGAGATCATTTTTGCAAATATCCCGGCAGTACCCCAGAGTACGGAAGCGGTTATTATCTCGCCATAACCTTCAAAAATGCCACGCAGCTGTGTGAGTTTCATGGCTTATGAATAATCCTTTCTTCCCCTTTTTCTCGAGTCCTTATCCTGACATCCTTTAAAAACGTCAGGTTTCCCGCAAGGGCTGCAAGTTCATCCCTGGTTAGAGGCTTTTCCTTTCGAATATTCTCATCCGGGGCATATTCAGGGATGCCCTGCTGAAGGACATAGGTGCAGGAGCGCCCTGCTATGCTCTTTGCTATCTCCGGGATATCGGCGGCAAGTGATGGAAAAACAGTTGTCCTGACCTCGAGATCTACATCCTTGAGGTTCAGGGTGCAAAGAGCTTTTTCTGCGGCATCAACGATGCCCCCGGTGATCTTCCTGTATTTTTGCATGTCGCTCGGAGATGCTTTGATATCAAGGAATATCTTATCAATTAGTTTTTTCTTTATCAATCCCTCAAGCCGGTCAGTGTAATATCCATTTGTCTCTATCCCCACAAGAAGTCCCTGCTCCTTTGCGAACCTGGCAAGCTGTTCCAGTTCACGAGGGTGCGCTGTCGGCTCACCGCCTGAGAAGACCACAGCGCTTATGAAGGGTTTTGCGTCAATGATCTGTTTTTCTATCTCCTCAATATCAACGACGTTTCCCTTCTTGAAGAGGGGTTCCAGCCTGTTTGATATGTCAATGAAGTTCTTATTTGAACAGAAAATGCAGTCAAAATTGCAGCCATTGAAAAAAACTACAGAAACCGACCTGCCATACCAGTCTATCGTGGATACGGGGATCATTATACCGCTAAAAACATGTTTCATTATTTCACTCATCAAAAGGATTAATAGTCAATAGACCAATTTGATAGAGGGCGTAATATTAAAACTTGCGCCTGGAAGGGTATCATACAGCAATAGCTGTTATTAAAAACGGGTAACTAAACGGAGGTATACAAATGTCAGAAATGTCGGAAATGATAAGAAAGATGGGGCTGTTCGGTGTAGGGGTAATTTCCCTGACGCAGGAAAAAGCCGAAGAATTCACCCAGGAAATGATAAAAAAAGGCGAGATCAGCAGGGAGGAAGGGAAGAAGTTCGTCCGTGATGTTTTATCTGAAAAGGAAAAGCAGATAAAAGACCTTGAAGATAAGATAAATGATAATGTCGAAAAGGTCATGAAGAAAAGCGGTGTGGTAATGAAGAGTGACATCTCAGCTCTTGAAAAGAAGATCGAAAAGCTGGAAAAGACCATTCAATCATTGTCAAAAAAATAGAGCTTCATCTTGAGCCTGCTGGATAACGAGTACGCCTACGTCAAACGATATCGCCAGATCGTTGATGTGATGGTGAGGCATGGCTTCGGGTATCTCGTTGAAAGGTTCGGTCTGCGTCCCTTTCGGTCATTTCGTGAAAAGGTATTCGGACCCAGACCGCAAATCGAGCCTGTGCAGGCATTGTCTGAAGCAGAAAGGCTGCGCCATGCGCTTGAGGAGCTTGGACCAACTTTTATCAAGTTCGGACAGATATTAAGCACACGTCATGACCTTGTGCCTGAGGCATTCATAATAGAACTTGCCAGGCTCCAGGACCAGGTTAAGCCTTTTGGTTATGATGAAGCAAAAGGAGTAATTGAAAAAGAGTTAGGAAAAAAAATTGACGATATTTTTTTATCTTTCGATCCCGAACCTATTGCAGCAGCATCAATAGGTCAGGTCCACCATGCAAAGCTGCTCGAAGGTGATGACGTTGCGGTCAAGGTGATGCGTCCTGGCGTGGAAAGACTGGTGGAGATAGACCTTGCCATAATGATGAGCCTGGCAAGATTTGCAGAAAAGCATATTAAAGAGAGTAAATTTTTCAATCCGGTCGGATTTGTTGAAGAGTTTTCCCGCATAATCAGGCATGAGATCGATTATGTGCATGAAGCAAAGAATGCCGAGCGGTTTTACGATAATTTCGCAGGAAGCCAGACTGTCAAGATACCGAAGATATACTGGAAATATATCACAAGACACGTCTTAACGCAGGAATATTCAGATGGCATCAAGATATCTGATATTGAGCAGATAGAAGCGTCTGGACTGGATAAAAAAAAGATCACGGTAGATATTGCGAATGCGTATCTTAAAATGATTTTCGAGGATGGTTATTATCATGCCGACCCTCATCCCGGCAACATACTTGTGACGCGTGATGGGGTTATCGTATTTCTTGATTTCGGGATGGCAGGATATGTCGACCCGGAACTTCGGGAATGCCTGGTAAACCTTGTAGTAGCTATACAGAGAAATGATGTTGGATTCCTTATTGAGGCTCTCACGGAGATGGGATTGATAGTGGATGGAGGCGAGAGCCCCACGTTCAGGATCAAGCTCGAGGAACTCATTAACCAGTACTACAGCATGACCACAAAGTTCATTGATCCTATCAGATTCCTGCGCGATCTTATCGATATCCTGATAAAGAGCAGGGGGAAGATCCCTTCGAATATCATGCTGCTGTCAAAGACCCTTATGATCAGGGATGAAATTGCCCGCAAGATCGATCCTGAACATAATTTTGCTGAACTTGTGGAACCTTATGTTGAGAAAATGATAGGGGAGCGCACCAGCCCCACATATATACTTAAAGAGACCGCAAGGGCTGTGTGGGATGTTGCCCGGCTTGTCAAAGCCCTTCCAAGACGGGTGAACAATATCCTCACTAAAGCCGAAAAAGGGACAATGAAATTTGAACTTGAACACCGCGGCTTTGAGGCGCTTGTGGAAGAACTGGATGTTACGAGCAACAGGGTATCCTTCAGCTTGATAATATCAGCGCTGATAGTTGGTTCTTCAATAATTATCACCACCGGAATGTCCCCCCGTTTCTTTGGTGTGCCGCTTCTGGGGATATTCGGGTTCTTTATTGCAGGTGTTCTGGGGATGGGGTTGATAATATCCATCCTGAGGTCAGGGAAATGGTGACCGTTTTCATTGTTTCAAGATATCCTTCAGTGGGGCAAAAAAATTAGTCAATAGTAAGATCAGCTTCAGTGAGTGGCGTTATTGTATTTTCAGAAGTATTAGTATCAATGCCTGCAACTTCTTTTGAAATACTTTCTATATCGCTGGAAATTGTTGCGGTGCTGGTTGTTAGATTATCGCCAGTTCCTTCATTATTTGTTACCGCAGTGTTTTCCCCGGTTTTTTGCACGCATCCAGAGAATCCTAAAACAACTATGATCAATAGCAAAACGATAGATTTTTTCATTTAGTTCCCTCCTGTGGTTGTTGATTCATTCCGCTATTAGAACTTTTGCCTTTCCCCCCTTTTTCAGCGTCGCTCATCTCTGGAACCATCTTTCTTGCTTTGTCAAATCCTTTTACCAGATAATTTTGCGCATTATTGATGAAACTGCGAACTTCTTTTGCCAGCTGGCTTATTTCAGCCGCAGAGTTCATTTGTGCATATTTGGCTTTCGCATTCGCAATATTTTCTTTGGTTCTAGCAAGGTCGGCTTTATAATCCGCAAGGGATCTTTCCAGTTCACCTGTGTTGTATCCAGACGCTTTGAGCTCACTCAGTTTGGCATCCAGTTTGCTGGTTATGGAATCTGCTTTGACCATCAGGTTATCCATCTGTATAATGAGTTTGTCTGCCTGATCTTGCATGGCTATTTCTTCGATTTGATTGATGATGTCTTCAACGGTTTTTGCTGCGCTTTTCAGGGCGTACTTGCTGGAGCCGGAATTCGAAAAAACCGCTTTTGCGTCTGTCAGTTTTGCGTCAATTGCATTACGATTCGGAATTGTGATATTCTTGTCTTGAAGTTGGTCAAGTCTTTTCTCAATAAATGTGACTTCTTTTAGTAAAATAGCCATCATCATGGGTTTAAGTCGGTTCCAGCAGGTGCCTGAAGGAGCATTAGTTCTTACTACCTCTTCTTTGCACTGTCTTTTTTGATCAATGTATTTTTCCTTCTGGTTATAAAAATCTTCCAATATTGGTTTAAGGGGCTGCTTTTCACCGCCTGTGTTCGGGGAAGTTGGTGCAGATGGAGGCGTTGGTGCCGAAGGTGGTGTCATTCCAGGTTTGGGAGTCATTCCTGGTGGGGGTGTTGGCGCTGGTGGAGGTGTTGGTGCAGATGGGGGTGTTTCCGTTGCCTGTGCGAAATTGATGGTAGCAACAGTAAGTACAGCCATCAAAACAAATACTATAAGAATTCTGGTTTTCATTGCTCTCTTCCCTTATCATAATAATAATGAATATTTGTATATAATCTTTTGGTTAGCATGTGACGGATTCAATTCGTGCTGATTGATTGAATTATAATGAATTTTTCATTTCCATACTCAATCTACGGTTTTATCCATTATGACTTCAATTACTGCTTTTAGATCGATGTTAGGGCATTCAGATACACCTCTATTATCGTGCATATGATGCGGGAAAGTTGCAATTTCACGATGATGGGGAACATTATCCCAGCGAGTTATCAGATCACCGTTTTCAAACTGCCATTGATATTTGTATCAAATTCAATTGAAAAATGAGTGACTATTGGACATTCATTGATGATTGTCTCAATTTGAGAGTAATACTCTTGGAATATCATAAACTGATCCCGGATAATATTTCGAGCTTATTACTCCAGGAATCAAGACTTTTTTTTGCAGCATACCAGTCAAAGAAATCATCCCTATCATCTAACTGTCCTGAGTCAAATTTTTTTAGGAAAATCTCGGAACTCATTTTATATTTCGTTTCAAAATTAGCACATATCCTGAAATATTTGGATTTCTTATGTTGAGCTATTCTTTCATCCAGAGCTAATGCCACGCTTTATATTGATACTATGTTTGTTTATAAATAACCATTGATTGTTGGAGAAGAAACATTATTTTTGGATGCGGCACAAAGGCGCGCGCAAGGGGGGCTGGGATTTGGGGACAGGAGGGCGCAATCCAAGTTCAGCATGAGCACCACTGCAAAGAACACAAAACGCAAAGATGGATTAACATATTTTATAACTTATGTTATATTAAAATTCGGCGCTGCGCTAAGAATAGCCAGGTTGGACAGGAAGACATGATTTATATGTCCAAAGGAAACGATTTTAAGGATTAATTCTTATTGCGGTATCATTGCGCTTTATTGACTTAGATTTTACAATTAATTCGCGTACTTTTGAAACCAGCTGGACTGGGATTTCCATTACAGTGAGATTTCTATTCTTAAAAGCTAATTCATCTTCTGTCTGCTTTTCGTAATGCGAAATAACAGTCTTTACTTTCTTCTCATCCCAACCTTCTGGAAATCTATTCTTCATCTCTTCTTTTGGCTCCTGCGTTTGTATGCAATCAATGGTTTGCCTGTTAAATCAAAGGCTGTTATTACAAAAATACTTTTGTAAATATGGGGCTGATCTGTCAGAATATCAATATAATATCGTATGTTCATAAGATACGACTGGAACGATTGAAGTCAATACCATCTTTTACAGCGCTGGGGTTGCGACCCCAGACCCCGGTGAGGCGCCGCCGCTGGCGGAGTTTAACATGAAATTATCGGTTGCATATCACGGCTCAGTAAGTGACTCTCAACAATTTAGCAGCATCGCTTGATCCATGTATTTTAATTTATAAATAATTATTAATAAATTTCTGGCGCTTCCTCGAAAAACGGAACCCCCGATGAACGCAGAATTGTTAGCGCGGTGATCCGGTCGAAATAAAAACCGGCGGCATCACTTCGATATGCAGCGACTGTACCGCATAGCTTGATAATGCTTCTGGGGATGTTCAGTTTTTTTATGCCGGGTATTATCGGGATGGGGTGATATTATCCATACTAAGGTCGGGGGAATGGTAAGGTTATTTTAGTTCTCAGGACATCGTAGATACAATAATGACCCTCTCTCTCGTTGCTCCCACACCCATTGAATCAAAAGAAATAAGACGTGAAATACGTCCGGCGCCGGGTGAAGAGTTAGAAACCATTTTTGAAGCTGATCTGCACGGTACCCCTATCATATTTACCCACTGCGGCGTGGGCAAGGTCAATGCAGCGCATTCTGCGACCCTTTTGATTGAGAACTATGATGTGGATGTTCTAATCCTCTTTGGCATCGGTGGCGCGTACCCGGATTCATCTCTGAAAGTCGGTGATATCGCTATTGCGGAGAGCGAGAACTATGGGGAGGAGGGTGTGATGACAAAAGAGGGCTGGAAACCCATGGAATATACTGGTTTTCCATTATTGAAAAACAAGAAAGAATATTATAACACATTTTCACTGGATTCAAAGCTTGCGAAAATTGCGGTAAGAGCCTCAAAAGATTACGGTTTTAATACTGAACATGGCAATTTTTTGACCGTTTCGCAGTGCTCTGGCACACGCAAGTGCGGCGCGGTCATGAAAAAACGATTTAATGGGCTGTGCGAGAACATGGAAGGCGCTGCTGTGGCGCATATCTGCGCCATGTATGGAGTCCCGATGGTAGAAGTCAGGGGTATCAGCAATATGATCGAAGACAGGGACATGAAGAAATGGGATATAGAAGCAGCAGCATCGAACTGCAATAAAGTTGTAATGGAACTCGTCAGGAGATTAAAATGAAAAAGCTCTCCCTGGGTTATTCCCCGTGCCCCAATGATACCTTCATCTTCTATGCCCTGGCTCATAAAAAAGTCAGGGGCAGCCTGGAATTTTCAGAGACTTTGAGGGACGTAGAGACGCTTAACAGGATGGCGCTGCATGGGGAACTTGATGTCACTAAGGTCTCTTTCAATGCATTCGGTCACCTGAGAGAGGATTACTGCCTGCTCCATTCAGGAAGCGCGCTGGGAAGAGGTTGCGGACCATTGATAGTGGCAAAGAAGAGACTGGACATTAAAGATCTTGCAGGGAAAACGATAGCCATCCCCGGAAAAATGACCACAGCATATCTGCTTTTGCAGTTGTTTGACCCTGGCATCACAAAGGTGGTGGAGATGCCTTTTGACCGGATAATGAATGCGTTAAGCCTTGGCACTGTGGATGCGGGATTGATAATCCATGAAGGAAGGTTCACCTATCCCAAGTATGATCTCGTGCAACTTATTGACCTGGGGGAATGGTGGGAAGGTGAAACAGGTCTTCCCATACCGCTTGGCGGGATTGTTGCGAAGAGAAGCCTTGGCGCAGATGTAATAAACGAGGTTGACCGGATGCTAAAAAAAAGTGTTGAGTTTGCATTTGCGAACCGAAGTTTGACCAGCGGGTATGTCAGGGAGCATGCACAGGAACTGGATGATGAAATTATAGACCAGCATATCGGATTATATGTGAACGACTATACACATGATATAGGGGATGGAGTTGAAGCTATTGAAGAGTTCATAAAAAGAGCTGAAAAATGTAATCTTTTCCCTCACTCTGAAAAGCCATTGTTCTATGAGGATAATTATTAACCTGATCTACATATTTTTGTTTATTTAAAGTTATCTTTTTTGATAATTATGAATAAACAAAAGTTATATCCGCCGCCATCTCCACCAGCTCATTCACCACAGCAACCGCCACCGGTGTCCCTCCCCGCGTCCCGACACAGGTGATAGACGGCACATCAAGCCCCCTGACAACTTCCTTTGACTCTGCGGCATTCACAAAACCCACAGGTGTTGCCACAAGAAGCGCGGGTTTCAGACCACGTTTGATCATATCGCATACAGTCAGCGCGGCTGAAGGCGCGTTCCCAATTACGATGATTGAGCCGTTCAGTTCCTTTTCAAGCGCCACAAATCCCGCTGATGTCCTTGTTATCCCTGTCTTTTCAGCCGTCTCTTCTCCCGCATCAAGAACGCATCTCACTTGACAGTCGTGCCCGCGCTTTGTTATTCCAACCTGCGCCATCCTGATGTCAGTGAATATGGTCGCACCCATCCTGATGGCCTCACGTCCAGCCTCAATCGACCCGTTGCTGAACCTCATAAGATCAGCAAATGCAGGATCTCCTGTTGCTATCACGCAGCGCTGCCGTATCCTGTCCTCAGGCGAGTCTCCTTTCACGAAACTTCGCACAATTGCCCTGCTCTTTTCACTTATCTCAATCGCTTCCTTTGTCCTGGCGCCGAATTTAGTAGTCATATTTTCTCTGGTATCCCCGCGGGGTTATTATCCTGTTATTCCACAACCTTGACTCGCTGTTCCCGATAAGAACGAGGGTGCTCATATCAATAATGTCATTATATTCCATAATTTTCCCGAGCGTTGTTACAATGACAGTTTCACCTTCCCTGGTTGCGCTTTTCACAATACCGACAGGGGTATTATCATTCCTGTATTCCCTGATGATCCCGATCGCCGTTCCAAAGTTCTCCCTTCGGTTCCTGCTCTTCGGATTATAAATAGCTATCACAAAATCAGCCTCAGCCGCACTCTTGAATCTTCTTTCTATAACCTCCATCGGGGTCAGAAGGTCGCTTAAGCTTATCACTGCAAAATCGCTCACTATCGGCGCCCCTAGAAGTGAGGCTGCCGCGCTCACCGCAGTTACACCAGGGATTATCTCAAGATCTATATTCCCTTCTTTTTGTGCAACCTCAAGCACGAGACCCGCCATCCCGTACACATTGGCATCCCCGCCGCTGACTATCGAAACTACATGATCTCTGGATAGCTCTACAGCTTTTTTCGCGCGCTCCACCTCGCCTCCCATGCCGCTTCTTATGATCTTTGCTCCCTTTATCACCGTTGCCATCTGGTCAAGATAAGTGCCATTACCGATAACGAATTCTGATGAATGAAGAACACTCTCTGCCTTTTTCGTAAGGTGTTCTGTCCCGCCAGGACCTATGCCCACGATGTACAGCTTACCTTGCGATCGCGATGGTGACATTTCCATATATCCTCTTCTTAAGCAGCAGTATTTTTTCTTCTGAGATCGCAAGGGCAGCAGGCTCGCATACCCCATTCAGACCCAGAGCTTTTGCTTTTGAACTCGTGGGGGCTTTGATCGAGTTAATAATGTCATGGGGAACGAACTTTACCTCTTTTCCGAATGATGCGGCTGCATCAATAATACCCTTTTCATTTTCTTTGATGACCGCGGATGAAAAACATTTCACATCATCGATTCCTGCCTCTATTTCAGAAAGCGCACTGGATACAGCTTCCATCACTTCATTCTTGCTGACGCCGCGGTTCGCCCCTATACCAACTACCAGTCCATTCCTTTTCATAACAGCAACATCATCGTCCACAAGCAATATTTTCGGCCCCTTTATACACAGGACTTCAACATTTTTTTCTAGCAGGGCAGTATTAACTTTTTTTGTGGAATCCCTGTTTACTATTCTGCTTCCAAGGGCTTTAGCAATGTACTCAACCGAATCTTTTCCTTTAACCTCAGTAGCAGTAGTTATCACGGGCACGATCCCCATACCAGCCAGCTTTCTTGCAAGTTCATTCCCGCCGTGATGCCCCCCCAGAATTGGTATTGCGAAATTCAATCCCGAATCCACGACCACAACTGCGGGATCTTCCCATTTATCGTTAACAAATGGAGCAATATTCCTGACAGCTATCCCTGCTGCCATTACAGCAATAATTGCATCAAACTTAAAAGCCTGTTTGAAAGCGTCACTTGAGTACTGGATGAGCTCACCGCCCACGAATTCTTGAATTTTCCTTGCGCCATCGATCGTGAGGGGCAAAGCAATTATGGCGATTTCAACCATACAGGTGCGACCTCTTGAAGTTCTCAGGTGAAAGCACATTTCCAATAATTATCATTGCAGATCTATCTATCCCCAGAGCTTCCGCCTTGTCCGCGATATCTCCAACAGTGCCCCTTATTATCAACTCATCTTCCCACGATGCATGGTACACCACAGCCGCAGGCGTGTCCGGTGGATACGCCACTTCACTCATTATCTTTCGTAGCTTATGCGTTCCAAGGTATATCGCCATTGTTGCATTGTGCCGTGACAGTTCTTTTATGGAATCCTTCTCAAGCGTTTCACCTGCTGGTCTTGTAATTATCAGAGTTTCAGTTATCCCGTTCAATGTAAGCTGTGTCTTGAGAGCTGCCGCAGAGGCAAAAAGCGATGTCACACCTGGAATTATCTCAATGCCGATCCCGCGTTTCGTAAGTCCATCAATCTGCTCGATGATTGCCCCATACAGTGAGGGGTCGCCACTGTGCAGCCTGACAACAATTTTCCCTCTTTCCACATTCTTTGCCAGCACGTCCACGATTTCCTCAAGTTTCATGCCATGGCTGTCGATCTTTTCTCCGATTCCACAATTGAGAATTTCTGTGTTCACAAGAGAGCCAGTGTACAATACCAGATCTGCTGATTCAAGCAATTCACGCCCTTTAACTGTGATGTATTTGGGATTTCCAGGTCCTGCCCCCACAAAATAAACCACGTTTTGTATATTCTTTCCCTTCTTTGCCACAAGAATACTGAAATAATCACCCTCCTCAGGCAGTATGCCGGTCACTTCTTCCCTATCCATGAACAGGCGTTGGGCATAGGTGAATTCATCAAATCCCTCTTTTAAAAGTTCATCTCTCTTCATTTGCGGATGTCTCGTCTTTAGTAATATTTTCATTCCAACTGGTGAACCATCACTTACGATAAATGAACTCTCGATACTCGTACCTGTGCGCGCCGCCTGCGCAGTTATCGCGCTTACGCCGGGGATCGTTGTGACCTTGATATCTGGATATTTTTCGTTTAACGTCCTTCTAAGGTGAGAGAATGTGGAAAAAAAGTTCGGGTCACCCATAACGGCGAAAGATACGGTTCCTTTTTTCGCTTCTTTCGCAACTATACTTGCATTCATTTCCCAGATTTTTCCTAATTCCTCTTTATCCTGAATCATTGGAAAATCAAGGATCTGGGCTTTAGCATAAGGAGCAACAAGATCTGCAGCCAGTTTTCCAGGAACGAAAACCTTCGAACTTTCCTTTAACACTTTAACCGCAGCAAGCGTCAATAGGTCAGGGCTTCCGGGTCCCAGACCCACTCCTATGAGCATTATTTCCCTCCAACTATCAGGAATACAGGATTTTCAGGTTTAAACATTGTGCCTCCTGCAAGCTCGCTTCCTCTTGATATCTGAATCTGGATCAATTCCTTGAATTTATTATTCTGTTTCATTATTCCAAGTGCTTTTGCCACCGTTTCGACCCTTACAGCACTGACCACGAACCTCCTGGTTTTTCTCATCAGTATTTCAAGCACTGAATCAATATTCCCGCTTCCTCCCACAAATGCACAATCTATATTAATATCAGCAAGGAGTTCGGAGGCCTCCCCCTTCAGGACTTTGATATTGGTTATCCCGAAATCTTTGATATTATCTTGTGTTGCAATGATCGCTTCATTCCTGTTATCGATGGCGTACACCTGCCGTACCAGTCCTGCAGCGCTTATTGATACTGAGCCGCTCCCACAGCCTACGTCAGCGAACACATCCTCTTGCTTGAGCTTGAGCTTGGACAGCGCCACTGCTATTATCTCAGGTTGCGTGGGGGTTCCTCGTGGATATATCATATTACAGGCTCAATATTAGTTGTGTCTAATCAATTTTACTTGATATAATGCTTGCTGTGGGTTTCCACGATTTTCAAGACAATAAAATGTCCTTTCGAGATATACTTAAATAGATAAATAACATAATATATTGGAGGAGGAAACTCCCGGAGGAAACTGAATGAAGTTGAGTAAACAGAGTCTGATTCTTGCGACAATTGTACCGCTAATATTTGGAGTAATAATACTTTTGAATTTCAAAACTGCGATCGATATTCTTGACCAGCTTGGAGGTTCTACCCATTTGATTTATGACCAATTGATCATAATTGGTATCTTTGCATTCCTTGCTCTCTCGGTATACTGGTGCGTAATGATGTACCTGATATCCCTGCTGCAGGAGAATCTGCTAAGATTGGATTCTAACCTTGACAAAGCGGCTGATATCGGTGCCAAGCACCTCTCAGAATCAAAGAGCCTGCTTAACCAGGTTATCAGCATCCTGAAAAGATACGAATCAAGCCAGTAAATTCACTTATGCCCCTGCGGGGCATAAGTGTCAATTCTTTATTTTTTATACCACCAATTTTTTAGCAAATTCTATTAGCCCGCCTGCATCCACTATACTCCGCACGAAATCGGGAAGGGGTGTTGCATTGTAGGTCTGGTGCTTTGTGATGTTCGTGATAATACCTGAAGTAAAGTCCACTTCAATATGGTCACTTTCTTCTATTTTATCAGTATCCTGACATTCGAGCAATGGAAGACCGATATTGATGGCGTTCCTGAAAAATATTCGGGCAAATGACTTTGCGATTATGCATTTTACCCTTGCTCCACGAAGTGCAAGAGGCGCGTGCTCCCGTGATGAGCCGCAGCCAAAGTTGAAACCTGCTACGATCATGTCCCCTTCTTTCACTTCCCGGGCAAAATCAGGACGAACTCCCTCAAATGCATGTTCTGCAAGTTCATCTGGTGTGTTTATTGTGAGATATTTCCCTGGTATTATGGCATCAGTATCAATGTCGTCCCCGAACTTCCAGACATTGGAGGGGGATTTCAGGTCTGTTTCAAGGTTCACAGTGAGTTTCTGCTTCATGAGTGGCTGAATTGGCAGGAGGGGTTATAATCTTTATGCGTTGGGGTTAAGGGGTAGAGAACACTGCGCCCTTCGAGAGCGTAGATGAATCGTACCCCTTTAAATAATACTTTCACACCACTAACATAAGGAATATCTATTATGAAAATAATGGCTGGATGAATGCGAAAAACATATCAGTTCAGGATATATCCGGGCAGAAAACAGGAAGTTGTTTTGAGTAGAACCCTCTCTACATGCAGGCACCTCTATAACAATGCTCTTGCAGTACGAAAGAAGCAGGCAGCACTTAATAGATTGAAAAAACAATTTGATGTATTCCCGTGGGGAAAAACTGAATGGATATATTACGAAAATCAGGCAAACGAACTATCAGAATCAAAGACCAATTTCCAGAAAGAAGTACATTCTCAGGTACTTCAAAACGTCCTGAAACGGGTCGATAGAAGCATGGTTAATTTCTTTGCTGGTTCTGGCTATCCCCGGTTCAAAGGACGAAACAGGTATGATAGTTTCACCTATCCACAATCGGGTTTTGAACTGAAAGGTGGAAAACTCTATCTCTCAAAAATAGGAAGTTTCAAGATTATCCTTCATCGAGAGATCGAAGGAAAGATTAAAACCTGCACTATCAAAAGAGATATAGATCAGTGGTATGTTACTTTTTCATGTGAAATCGATAATCCAGTTCCGGTTGAGATCAAGACCAAAACGGGAATTGATGTCGGCTTAATTGACCTGCTCACCCTGAGCAGCGGGGAACAGATCAAACCGCCAAAGTTCCTGAGAGAATCAGAGGATAAATTAACACAGGAACAGAAACGGTTAAGCTGGAAAAAACTCAGGCCACAGAATAGAAAAAAGCAGGTAATTGTAGTTGCAAAAGTGCATAGAAAAATTCTTAATCAGAGAAAGGATTTTGCTCATAAGATAAGTAAGAATCTTGTCGATAATACGCTGGTAAATTCGTGGAGTTCGTCAATCCAGCAGGAACATCACAGACATGTATCTGTGGTTTCAGTGTCCCGAAAAAACTTTCAGAGAGGAAACATATATGCCCTTCCTGTGGTCTTGTAATGGGAAGAGATCAAGTATCAGCGATACTGATAGAGAATAGACCAAGCTGTACCGTAGGAACTACGGGAATTTACGACCGTCAAGGACTTTCAATAGAGAGCCAATGCAGCGGTACGCCCAAGCCCTTTAGGGTTGGGTAGTCACACTGTTGAATATCTAATTGATATCGGAGACTGAACTTGCCTAAGGATAGAATAAAGATAAAAAAGTTGCAAGCTACTATCATCCTCGCTGCAATTATTGTACTTGTCCTAGGTGCTTTTGCACTTGGTCAGGGATTATTTGGGGAAGAGAAGACACTTGAAAAGCCAAAACCCCCTGCAGTCTCCATCGGATGCGACCGGGTTGTCTGGGAAGGTACTGAACTTGAGATCACTGCCTCGACCCAGAACATCAAAGCTCCACAATTCAACTGGACATCGGACGGAAAATATGCTGGTTCCGGTCAGAAGCTAATAAATAAATTCGATATGGGAGAGCACCGTATTATGCTAACAGTAACTTTTGATAACAAAACACTGACCGCAAATCAGACCACGATCGGTATCGATTCCACGCAAGGCGTATCTGTACGCGACTCTTCCGCTACTAATAACCAGTGGGGATTCCAGACACAATATAACAGTAAAAATTCCGGCGTAAAAGGCTTAACTGTTTCGGTGGATTCATCGATGCCATCTGAGGTAAACGAATGTGGTCACCTGGCCTCAAAAGCCCTGATGGCTGGAGACCACACCTGGAACGCAACGTTCCAGGGAAATAGCATAGGCTCAGGAAAATTCAATATAAAGGAAGTGAGCGAAGTAAAAATAACAAGCCTTAACATCGCGAAAAGCTATACTGCAGGCAGCACGGTCAATGCAAAAATAGTCATTGTTAACACAGGCTCCACAATTGTCACAGGTTTTGAGATAAGGACACTGGCAGTCAATAATAATTATGCGTTTATGGGAGACAAAGCAAAAAAAGAATATGTCGACCAGTATAAAACAGACCTGAAACCCGGAGTCAGTTACGACATACCCATAGGATTTACCATACCTGAAAAGGTAAGCGGAATAAGACCGTCAGGAAAATATACCATAACTGTTTCCCTTGTGTTGAACGGGCAGGTCGTGGATAAAAAAATCGTCAATACCGAAGTAAAATAATTTTATAAAGTTTACAAATCCATTTTTGGGGAGAACTATCATTATTATTATGACGTGATGGAGAAACATTTTTAAGGTTGGAAACCATTATCATTATCGATGATTCGATGAAGAGACTAATTTCTATCGTTATTATACTATTGATCGTTGCATTTTCTGGTTGTACTGATCAGAAAGATTCAGCCCAACCCGAAGGACAGATTTTCGAACGTGCGAACCTTAACCTTAACGGTGAGATGATGAGCATTGAATTAACCCCAACTGATGCACGGGCTGGAGAGAACATTACTGCAAAGCTCGTAGTGAGTAACACGGGCAGTGAGATCATTAAAAGTGAAACCATAGAAATACAGGCTAAAGCAAGGTCGCTAAATGACTTTCTTGCAAATCTTGCCCTGACAATGATGAGCAATGAAAAGAAAACTATGACTTTTCCTGCAGAATTCACCGAGGAGATCAAGCCACAAATGTTCAAAACATTGACCCGGGTTTTTCCTACTCCGCGGGAACTCAAAGGGAGAAATCTTGCAGGAAGCTATGATATTACAGTGATACTATCAGTCAATGGACAGAAGGTGGAATCAAAAACGATCGAACTTAAACTTGGTTCAGGAACGCCCAGGGAAATTTATACAAGGCAGGAAATCGAACTTACGCCAGCTATTACAGCAACTCCTGCACCTGCGGTGACCGCAACCCCGACAGCAACACCAATTACGACTCCTACGCCAGTACCTACACCTGAAAAGGTGACTGTGGATTCGTATATATTTTCTTGGACTGATGTTCCGGGAACCGATGAAACCAGATTAAAAGAATATCTTAAGACTAAATATAGTTTAGATTGGATAGACAATGCAAAAATTGAAAAAACAAATGGTTCCAAGGTGATAACTCTAAATTCAGATGATAAGTATGTTTCTTTAACAATGGTAGAAAATGGAATAGACATAAACCTGACAATCAATGACGGTAGAACTGATATATTCATCTGGATGTTTGAAAACAGCAAGCAAAATGTATATTCTGGAAAATTAATAACCACAAAAATAATGAGTAAGAAGTTTGTTGAAGATGATCTTCAGATCGACGCAGGAGATTGGATGCAATGGAGGAACTATGATAAAGATATGAAATATACCATTGCTGAAAGAAATGGACAAATTCCAAATATGACATTTGTATCACGAGAATATTACTACTTCAAAACCACAGGAACTTACACATTTAAGTTATTGTATCAGAATATGAGAGTTGAACCACCTGTTCAAACTATCGCTGTGAAACTGAATACGAGCCAGTAGCATACTGGCTCAAAATATTATATTACTGCTTTTTTTTTCAGAAAATATCTTCAATTTTCCCTTCAATTTTTTCAGCAAGTCCGAAAATATGCTTAACATTGTTGGGATTGTCATATTTATATTTTGCACTGATCGCGGCATGTACCCTGTTTTTAAGAAATATCAGATTAAAGGAGATCCCATCACTCTGGTTCTTCCTGAACAGTACAGATGATTCGCCAATAGTCTTTGCTTTAACTGGAATTCCATAATCATTTTTTATTAGATAATCCACGTTAGCATTATATGCGCGGTTTGCACCTTCACTGTCGGAATATGCAGCAATGACCTGAATAATTACGTCTTTTTTATCCTGGAGCAGGCAGGTGAAACATCCTTCGGAAAATCCCCATTTCTTGAGGTCATCAGTTTGCGCATAATTAAAACATAGCTCTGGATCGCTTGAAAGCGTACAGACATTTTCGTAAAGTTCTTCCATGTCGCTTCCCGCTTCAAGATTGGTAAGCGCGATATCTATCGAACGTCCTGTCATTTTTTAATATAAAAGCGGAAGTTAGATATGAAAGTATCGGCATATTGAATGATAGGATAATTTATTAATATAATGGATTATAATATACGATAGAGGCTGAAAATGTTTAAGGCAGTAATAGGCGCAGAAAAACTAAAGGAAGCTATTGAATCCGTATCAACCCTTGTGGATGAAGCAAAACTCAAACTTACCCCTGATGGGGTCTCAGTAAGAGCTGTAGACCCCGCCAATGTCGCTATGGTAAGTCTTGACCTTGCAGGAGACGCATTTGATTCTTTTGAAGCGACAGAAGGCGAACTCGGGATAGATCTTACCAAACTGAACGGTATAATGGAGATGGCTGATAAAGGGGACAACATCGAACTTGACCTTGATGAAACAGCGCACAAGTTAATTATCAGGATGCGCGGACTTTCATATACCATGTCTTTACTCGATCCTTCATCTATCAGGAAAGAGCCAAAAGTTCCAGCACTTGAACTTCCTGCTCATATCGTGATCCGAGGAGAAGACCTGAAAAGAGCGGTTAAAGCTGCTGAAAAAGTCAGTGACTATATGTCCATTGGAGTAAGAGGAGATATTTTCTTCATGGAAGCAGAAGGAGATACTGATAATGTCCAGCTTGAAATGACAAAAGATCAGTTGATAGAGCTTAAATCCGGAGAAGCTAAGTCCCTGTTCTCGCTTGATTATCTAACAGATATCAGCAAGATAGCAGGGAAAACCCCGGAAGTAATGATCGATGTTGGAAAGGATTATCCTCTGAAGATCAGGTTCAAGATCGCAGAGGGACATGGTGATGTCAGTTATATGCTGGCTCCCAGGGTCGAATCTGAATAGGATATGGATGTTTTCGGGTTCGCTCAATTTCCTTATATCAGCGGCGCGTCAAAATATGTAGAAGCCCTTAATTTCAAGCTCGATGAACTATTTTTCGACAGGGCGTTCGAACAGGTAAGAGAACGGGGAAAAGAGCGTGTTCTTTCCACGATCGGGGATGGGATAAAGAAACAGGTGTGCACAGATAGGACAGGTGCTGAAAAGGAATTACTTTCATATCCTGTTGCCAGGATACTTGTCTCATGCATAAATGACAGTTACCTTCTAAAGCGTTATGCATTGGCTGAAGCAAAATCTTCCTATGATCTATTAAAGAAACTTTCGGATATTGAGCTTAAAGATTTTGCAGAAGAGTTCGATATCGCATCAAAGATCGAAGAGCGGGAGTTTGTTATTCATTTTACGGATTATATCCGCCATGCAAGCGCTATCCATGAACACGAATGGAAGCTGATAAACAGGAAAATGGACCATGGATGGGTGCATCTATCAAAGGAAAAATTTTCTCGTATTATTGAAGAGGCTATAAGGAAGAAGATCGAATCAGGGATGCCGCTTGATGTTCCCCCTGATATATGCACTGCCCTTGAGGAAGAATTGAAGGAAATTCGTGAAGCGCTTAGCACGCGCAAATCCGAGTTCAGCATTGGAGAGTTCAGTGAAATAATGCCTGAAAGCTTCCCGCCATGTATTGCACATGCTCTTTCCGGGGCACAGTCAGGTGTGAACCTTTCTCATTCGATGAGGTTTGCACTTACCTCATTTCTGCTGAATATCGGGATGAACGTTGAAGGGATCATCGGATTGTTCCGGGTATCTCCTGATTTTGATGAGGAAAGAACTCGATACCAGGTAATGCACATACAGGGTGCCACTGGAACTGTCTATAAATCGCCTTCCTGCGATACTATGGTCACTTATGGGAACTGCGTTGGCAAAGAACCCCTGTGCGAAAGGATCTCACATCCCCTGGGATATTACAGAAAAAAAGCATGGATCCTTTCTAAGAACAGCCCCACAAAAGAAGCAATTGACAAAACATATATCCAGAAAGAATGATTAATATAGATCCAGATGGGCAAAATATTGAATTTCTGGAAACAGAGGGCTTTTAAAAAGTTAGTTTCGAAACAGGGTGAGATGCTCATCATCTATACCAAGAACAATCCGGATTCAGACTCACTTGCAAGTTCTCTTGCCCTTAAGCTCATTGCAGAACATTACAGCATGGATGCTACAGTATATTATACGGGCACGATCCAGAACAAGACTATTATGAACATTCTCGGGGATGATGTTACGAAAACATCAGCCATTTCACAGTCCCAGAAAGACATAGCGTTTGTTGATATTTTTCCCACTGAGCTTACGGGAGAAAAATTTATTCCCACTATGGTGATCGGCCACACTCTGGGCAATACTGAAAAAATACGATGCAAATATCAGGATATCCGTACCACAGATACCACATCCAGCATCATGATAGAATATTTAAAAACATTTGGTGTGGCTATAGACAAACGGTTGGCAACTCTACTTCTATTTGCCATCAGGGAAAAGACCAGCACCCTTGTAACGAAATTTACGCATGAAGACATAGAGGCATACTGGTATATCCACAGGTACATAGACCTGGAACTTCTGAACAGTCTTGAACATCCTTCAGCGAAGTTTGAAACTTTCGAAGATCTATCCCGTGCGATCTCCAATAAAATCATAAAAGGGGCTTCCCTTTTTACAAATGTTGGTTTTGTTAAAGATACAACTACTATTCCCAAAGTCTGCAAATACATGCTTGATATTGAAGGGATTTCGACTTCCCTGGTATTTGCTGTAGATGCAACAAAGATATTCGTTTATGCTGAATCCAGGAACAAGGAGCTTAATACGAAAAATATCCTCAAAAAAGCCTTCGGTGAATGGGGTGATGTCGCTGGCGGTCCATTACAGGCTTCAATTTCAATACCATTGGGTGTATTTGGTATAGCTGCAGATGTCGAAACTGCAAAACCGCTTCTCCTTAAAACTATCAGCGATTCGATCTCGTCCAGATATTTCTATGTCCTTGAAGCCGAATAATGCCTTCCCTGGGCGCATATGGTGCATACTCCTTCTGAAGTAATACACCTCTGACATACCGGTCTTCCACACAACATGCATGTTTGAAGCTTTCCCGGACGCCCACAAATACTACAAATTCCAGTGACTTCCATATATCATCAAAAAAAATTAAGATGCCTGATATGGAACATAGAATTCCTCTATTACCCAATATTCAAGCTCTTGCATTTCTTTTTTGTCCCCCTTTATCATTACAGGTCGTTTTTGATGGATTTCAGATATTTTTTTATTCATTTATATCAACGGTGCCCTTCGTTGCCGTCTCCATAATGTTGAATTCGTTATGAGAATTTATAGTTATCGATTTCCTCGCGTAACCATAATTTCCTCCCGTGACTACTCTCAGGATGTCCACATCATCACATGTCAGTTTCTCATCCAGGGGAACTGGAACACCGCTACGAAATACGATTACTATTTCAGGATTGATATGCAGCGAATGCAACAGCTCTTCATAAGTCTCATCTGCGTCAACATCCATTATCTGCTCTTTGACTCCACCCGAAAGGATCTTTACTTTTACCTTCACCTTTCCTCAGACAGCTCTTCCAGCTCTCCCCTTACTTTTGTTAAATCCACAAGATGCTCCTCCATCAATTTGGTGTCCTGGATCTTCTGTTTTTTTTCCCCCTTTCTTTCAAGACTTCTCTTATTAAGTTTTGACATATTTTTACCTCGCATCTGTTCGATTTTTCCTTGTCTGTGCATCTTAACCCTTTAAAAGGCCAAGATAGTCTATTCCTAGTCTCCAGACTATACTCTGACTCCTGTGTTTATTAATGTTTTGGGGGACTTTATATATATTTAAAGCATATTTATTATTGATATGGATACGACCAGCGATTTCACAATTCACAATGGCAAGCTTACGATCCTTGCGGCATTCGGGCATGGTGGAGAACTGGATAAAACCCAATTAAAGATGTTGATCGGTTCAGAAGTAATTGCTGAAAGATGGAATAAACCAATAGAAATTGAAAAAGCAGAAGGCATGACTGTTATTGTCGCAGGTGATGAAAAAATTACCTGTAACACAAATATGTATACTGATATTTTTGCGGCAGGGGTATCAATATTAAGGACAGAAATCGATATCCGGGATAAGATATCACTGAATGATATCCAGACAGCTCTTCAATCAAATACTATTACCGTGGAAGGACTTGATTACCAGTCATACACAAATAAGAGGATAAAGGAAGTACGTGAGAAAATCAATCCAATAAAAACGGTTGCATATCCTCCGGATATTAAAAAATTCACATTTCTGAAAATTAAAGATTTTACTCCCCAGCTTGACCAGAAAAGCCTGAGAGAGCAATATGGAGAGATAATCACACGTTTCCTGTCAGGTGAGACATCCATCCGTGCGCTACATAGCAAGGAAATCATGGAAAAGATCGCAAATGACCTCTCATATTACGATGAAGACCTGTTTCTTGCTACTCCTGAAGGGGCTTTTGTTATTGGCTGCGATGGTTACATCAACGAACTGCGCGAATTACTGGAACTTGCCATATCACTTTTGCTTTTGTTCCAGATATATGACCGAAAGATAGATGTTGAAATATCTAACGCTTTCGACGCTCTAAAAAAACTTAACAGCTCAAGATATTATTTTATTACGCAGGCTCCACGAAAACTTGAAAAATCACTATTTATGGTCAGTGAAATCGGGCTTGTGATCCTTGATGATATTAAAGATCTTATGAATCCTCACAAAATTACGAACGATTGGTATTACCAGACTTTTTATCAGAAAATGCTGGATACCCTCAAAGTACAGGACTTTGGAAAATTAGTGCAGGAAAAGATCGACTCTCTTCAGGATCTCTACTCAACAGCAAGAGAACTTTCTACAGAGCAATTGGCTCTCTGGCTTGAAGTTGCAATTGTTCTTATGATTTTATGGGAAATAATAAAACCTATTATTGAATTGCTCTGATTAACATAACTATATAGCTCCAGGAAATGATTACTTTCCAAGAGGTAAATAAAATGATTTTTAAAGAAGATTGTTCCGATTTTGGATATTCAAATAATAATTTTACTGAACTTGGAGTAGAGCAAAAAAGATCTATGGATATTCCTAATTGCAGAATACATAAGATGTCTCTATGTGGATGTTCCGAATCTTGCTCATATTATTCAGTAAATGTTTTGGCATCTGTGCCCCATTAAATTTTTCACTTTTCAGTGAGTTCATTTCTCTTCAACCATTTTTCCATTATAATTTAAAATTAAACGAACGAATGGTAATTTTTAAATACTATAAAGGTATTCAACAGAGTGTTTACCAGAGAGTAAACTATGAGAGCGGGAATTTATCGTGTCTTCCTCCTCATCAGCCCATATTCCGCCAAACAATCCGTTATATGAGGAAGGCACTCTCCTGATAATATTTATTTCGAAAACAGCAGGCAAAAAAGATAAAAAAGGAGTGAATTGAAATATGTATGAATTTAGGAATAAAAATAAGACCGATATTCCTGGAAAACAGAATATAGCGGTAGAGTGGGAAACTGGAATAGTGAAAGGATTCAGATCAGAAGTGGAAGCAGAACGATACATAAACCATATATGTAAAAAGGTTGCTCCAGATATGGATTTTTCCGTCTCCTCTTATATACTAAAATATTAAAAAATAGTGGAAAATAATTATGGATTAAGCTACCAACGGTTTCAAGGGAGTTTTGATAACCTTCGTTCAAAATTAAATGAATAGCTAGAAGTATTTAAATACTATAAAGGTATTGGAGAATAAACATCTAAATTAGTATAACACCAATTTATTTATACCTTTTAGGCACTTAAGAAAATAAATCAGTGTATAATGTTTTAGGAGAAAAATTATGGCTAAAAAATGTATTAAATATATAGCACCTTTGGTGCTTACGCTGCTTATTTTAGCAGTGGTAGCAGGAACAGCAAGCGCGGCGCAGACTCCGGTAAATCTTGGAACTGCAGGCAATTTTGTGATCCTGGCAAAATCAGGGATCTCAACCACAGGAACCACTTCAATTACCGGGGATATTGGAGTGAGCCCGATCGACAGCAGTGCGATCACTGGATTTGGGTTAATTATGGATTCCTCTAATAAATTTTCGACGTCATCTCTGGTGACCGGAAAAGTATATGCAGCAGACTATACTACCCCAACTCCAGCTACAATGACCGCGGCTATAAGCGACATGGAAACAGCGTACACTGATGCCGCT
>JAUSDC010000213.1 GCA_030650845.1 Candidatus Methanoperedens sp. | reverse complement strand
CCTTCTGAAGCCTCGCTCCACTTGCCAAGGGCGTGCTGCTGGCTGTCAGTCAGCGTCGGCCTGAATCTCTCTTTGGTCAGTCGCCATGCCTGTCCGTCTGTCGGCGCAGTCGCTATGGCGCTTTTTCCTGCCTGGGTCGCCAGTTTATGAGTGATCTTGTTTGTCGCTATCGTGGACTTGGTCAGAGACCGTGCAAGGAAAAGTACGATGAACTCCGACTCATCTTCGTAGATTGCATTTGCATATGGGAACTTCTCTAATGAATACGGCTCATTATTTACAGTAAAGAACTTCTCCGAGAAGTATGCTGAGTCTTTCTGGATACACGGGCGTACTCCTGGATCTGCTCCTTTGTCAGGTTATTCGGGTCAATCGTCATTTTTGTCCCCTTCATTTTGCTCATGCTCTTTGCCGGTCCGGACAACTCTTGCTGTAACATCTATCGCATTCACTTTCTTTACCGGAGTCCAGAGAAGCTCAAGCCCAATCGGGATCCTGTGCGGATCTTCCGTCCTTGATGGCGGGACCAATAACCCGAAGTCTTTGAGTTTCTGCTGGATCCTTGCATCAAAAGTAGTGATCTTATCCAGCAGGAAGTGAGCTTTGAATGCCACGATCTTTCCCGTTTCCGGGTCATGGATCGCGCTCTTAAAATCCGCTTCTATCGCCTTGTTGTGCATCAGGTTCCTTGTTACCATCTGGACCGCGATGTACCGAAGTTCATTCATCAGTATATGCGATGGTTCCCAGTTCAGCTTCAGCATGAACGATTCAGCGAGATCGTCAATGAAATGTGCGATCTCTGGCTTCTTCTGCTTCCAGAAATAATACGCATCGGCTGGCAGGCACTGTATGCCTGTTGTCACGCTGGTTACTGCCAGTCTCTTTTGTCCAGGCTTTCTTCCTATGTTGGGGTTGGAATGTTTGAGGCATTTCGTGTTGCCTGGCATCGCTTCGTTAAAGCAAATATCACCGTTTAATTTCCGATTGCAGATCAGCGTGGAAAAACAATACATCTTCCCCTTCGAATCTCTTGCAGTTAATTCGAGTAATGGCTCACCCTCCCTGTCTGAGATTACTACACCGCTGAGTTCCGGGTATATCTCGAAATAAACCAGTTCATCACCCTTTGTTACGATCATCGATGTATTTTCTGAGGACTTCTCAATGCCCGCATCAAGTATCCAGTCCATGCCCAGAAGCTCGGTGAGACGCGCCAGGAACGCGCTGTTATCTGTACCCGGAACCTCTTCCCAGATGAAAAAGAACAACGGGTGGGTTGACATACCATCCGAAAGGTCCCAGGCTTTCTCAGCTGGTCCCGCCTGCCCGCCTTTATATTCCTGCAGTTCCTTCATGTGGACTGATACGTCTTCGTCCTTGCCCGGAAGCTCGGTTGCTTCTTCTAAACTTGTTGAAAAATCATTCATTCTCTTACACCGTCCTGTAGCGTCTGCTACTTGTTTCGATTAACTCACCCGCAGTCTTCAATCGCGCAACTGCGTCTTCCACATACTCCTTTTTGAGACCTTCCTTTTCCAGGGTTTGCAGGATCAGATCCATCGGGACATCGTTCCCGTTCGAACCCTGCAGTGTCCTGATCGCCTCCCGGATTAACTTTATGCGATCGCGCTGGCTCTTGCCCATTCCAGCATTGATAATATCCGAGTCCAATTTCCCTGTATCCGGGTCTTTAATTATCTGGTTAAGGCTGGCTGTGACGATCCTGATAACCCGCTGTGCATCTCCTATCGTCGCTTCGCCGCTCAGCCTAGTCCTGGCGCTGGCTTCTGCCAGGCGAATGAGCGCTTCAAGCTGGCGGCGGTTACGGGGAGCGGAGCGTTTGGGTCTTCGCCAAGCTTCCGGAGGCTCAGGTAGAAATCGGTAAGCATTTGCCTGGCATCCGGCTGAACTACTGGATACGCAGTCCGCTTTGCGTAGGCGATGTACTTTCTCAGGAGTTCGGCATCGAGTATCGGCTGGATATTGCTCATCGCCTCAGTTACCTGTTTATCAGTTATACCGGAGTCCTTCACGTTCTTGCGCCTGAGCGATAGCTCCCCCGCAATGTGCGTGTTGAATATATGATTCGAAACCGCAGTGTCCCGGAGTGCTGTGGGCTCGTCGAGAATAACGAATATAAGGTCAAATCTCGATAGTAATGTCGGAGGTAGATTGATCTGTTTTCCTATTGGCTCGTACCGGTCGAACCTGCCGAACTTTGGATTAGCAGCACCCAGCACCGCACACCTTGCCCTCAACATCGTGTTGATCCCGGCTTTGTTTATCGTGACGGTTTGCTGTTCCATTGCCTCATGAATCGAACTCCTGTCATCCGCCTCCATCTTGTCCAGTTCATCCACGCAGGCAAGCCCCATGTCTGCAAGTACAAGCGCCCCGGCTTCGAGCGTCCATCTGCCATTGCTGAACTCGTTATCCTTTACAGCTGTTGCGGTCAGTCCGGCTGAAGTCGAACCCCTGCCGCTCGTGAACACGCCGCGCGGCGCAAGCTTTCGTGAGTACCGAAGGCACTGCGATTTTGCCACGCCAGGATCCCCGACAAGCAATACGTGAATATCCCCGCGGATCCGGAGGCCATCCGGAAGCTCCTTCGGCAGCCCGGCGAATAACTGTAATGCCATCGCCTCCTTGACTTCTTCATAACCGTAGATTGAAGGGGCAATGGATCCCAGTATCTTTCTGTATATAGCCGGGTCTTTCCCGAGTTCCTGTATCTTTTCCTCGTCTTCCTTTGTCACCTCGATTTCTTCAAAACCCTTCTCTTCGATCTCAACCGAAACCGTATCTAATAGTAGATCGAAGGCTGTGCTCTTGCCCTGCTGAGTCGCCCGCTGGTACGACCGCAGAACCCCGACAAGCACCACACGGTCGCCCGGAGAGACCCGGCCTGTAAGGTCTTCCGTTACAATAGCATCCAGTGTTTGCGGCTGCTCACCAGGGCGGACCTCGTCCGGCGAATCCTGTATCCGTATCTTCTGGAAGTCTATGAACTCCGACTCCTCTCTTACCAGTTTAAATGGCCCTTTCCTTCCACAGACCTCGTTGTCGCACTCAAATGGTTCGACAAAATGTTCCTCCTGTGGCAGGTATGTAAGATCACCGCATCTTGCGCACTTAAAGGCTGCATTCACTATCCTTGGTCTGACCTCCGTGGCTTTCCGAACCAGCCCGGTTACGGCGATCAACGTGTTGATATGCACGCTGCGGATGTCTTTAATCAGCGTTAATTCCGGCAAATGCCGGACGCGCACATGCGCCTCTGTGAACTCCACGTCGGCGGGAAGGTCCATTGCTTTCAGCGACTCGATGGCATGACCGAGCACCGCATCCGGGGAATCTAACAACTCCTGTGCCACGTCCATATTATACTTCTCAAGGTCGCTGAACTCGACCCCAAGGCTCTTGCATTCAGGGTAGTTGCGTGCTAACTGCAGTATCTGCTCCCAGTAATACCTTTTAAGGAACTCATCCCACACCTCTTTACTTGATTCCATAATCATCCCCCGTCTCTATGCCCTTTGACTCAGACACCTTTTCAAAACCCTTTACGATCCATGTATCCACGTCTTCCTTTGTGGGAAGGTTCAGCCAATTCATCAGCAAGGAGTAAAAGGATTCGTTGATCCTGTCCTGCTCTTTCAGGGACTGAAGATTCGGCAGGCTCCCCCAGTTGTGGCACCTGGCCTTCTCCAGAAGTTCAGGCGATATGTGCTCAGGCGTTGGGCTGTATAACCATCCGATCACCATATCGGGCTTCAGCTTCATCTTCTGGACGATGCGCTCTTCATCAGCCTGCTTTAGTTTCCCTGCTGCCGCATACTGCATCAGGTAAGATAGTTTATTTTCCCGTTCCCATTCCTTTGGCGATTTGATCTTGTGCGAGCCACGTTTCTTCTTTAGCAAGCGCAACTCCGTCTCCCGTTTCTTCTGGCTGCCTGCTTCGGACTTCTTGCACTCTCTTGATGCCAGTGCCTCGATGCGATTGGTAAACCCGACTATCCCGACATCCAGCTTTATCGCCTGTTCTTCAAGAGCCTTTCTCTGTGCCTCCAGTTCTTTCTTCTGCGTCTCCAGAGCCTTTCTCCCCCCGATGAGCCGTTCCTCTTCTTCAGTGGCATTATCAGCTAAGAACTTGCGAATTAAATGTACCAGTCCGCCGTGTGCCCTAATGGCATCCCGCTCCGCGGGCGATATCCTGGCGCTAACCTGTACCTCATCACTTGGCATAGTATCCGTGGATTACACCGCAGCCGTATCCGGCAGCGGAATGCCGAACATCTGTGTCACGGCAACCCGCGCAGCCTCGCTCCTGTTAAGAAAGCGACCCTTCTTGACCGCATCGTCCATCGCCTTCAGCTGGTCTCTTGTAAAGCGTATATACGTCGGTACACCGCCGCCTGGTGACTTGGTTCTCTTACCCTTGCTCTTTGTCATGTGTCTCCTATATTACTATTGTAATAAGCAAATACTGCTCTTTAGACTAATAAATATTACTATTGTAAAACCATAGTCATATAAAATAGACAAAAATCACAACATTTATGAAAACTTAAGAAAATTGTAATAATCAGGTAAACCATGAAGAAAACAAAAGGC
>JAUSDC010000249.1 GCA_030650845.1 Candidatus Methanoperedens sp. | reverse complement strand
CGTTTCCATTGCCACCATGGTACATAAATTCAATACATATGAGTTCAATGAGATGGAAATGCTTTTTTCTGAGAAAGGCGCGATCTCATGGAGCGTTGATGTTCCATGCATCGTGGGTAACCTTTGCAAAAATATGGATTTTGTTCTTGACTTACAAGAAGTCGCTAATTTCTTAAAATTTGGATTCGGCGCCGGCGCACATGAAAGTACAGGAGATTACACATGCGGTTCACACCTCTGTTCGGTAGCTCCCAATGGTTCTGTCAGCAAATGCGGATTTTTTGAAAATGAACCTGCAGGGGATGTTAACGATCTCATGTCGGCATGGGAGAATATCTGTAAGTCATATTTATGGAAACTTGATCAACTTGAATGCAAGGATTGTGCAGTGCTTCAAGAATGCAAAGGCGGATGCAGGTTCAGGGCAAAGCAATATAAAGGAATACTTGCGCCTGACCCTTTGATGTGCCATGCTAATTTACCAGGCGGATATATTTATGGATAGTGTCGATGCGATCATTATCGGAGCAGGAGTTGGTGGTCTAACAGCCGCAGCTTATCTTGCGCAGGCGGGACAAAGTGTGCTGGTTATCGAGCAGGACAGTCATGTTGGAGGCACGGCTCATGTTTTCAAGCGCAACGGTTTCACCTTCCCGACAGGCCCACAATCGATCACTATGCCAGATTATATCGCTGGATCGCTTCGAGACCTTGGTGTCGAGCAGCAACTGGATTTTATTCGAGATCATTTTGAAGTTCGCCGGGGTTCGCTGGACATAATGATCTCCCGGCCTCTTGATCTGATCGAAGAGCAATTAATGGATCATTTTCCGCAAGAGCGTAAGGGAATACATTTTGTCATCAAGGTCCTGGAAGAAGTGATAACTGCACTCGATATGCTGCAGCCCTCTGACCTCATCGAACAACAGCCTGGATGCATTACTGATAGTAATGCCTGCAAAGTGCTTGAAAAATGGGGGAGTGTCCCGGCCCGGGATCTCTTTGACCTCCATCTGAAAGACCAGAGCCTCAAGGATCTCCTGGGCAGCCAGGGAACAAGTGAAACGGTCATGTCGATCGTGCTTTTAGCCCAGATGTGGCGCTTCATGTCAAGCGTTGGGATCTGGTATGTCAAAGGCGGGATAGAGACCATCCCTTTGCTCCTTGCTGAACGGGTAAAAGCTTTTGGAGGAGAGATCCGTCATGGAGAGAGAGTCAAACACATAACAGTGCAGGATGGCGCGGCAACAGGTGTAGAACTTGAAGGAGGGACAATTATTAAATCACCTCTTGTTATATCTGATGCCGATTATCGGGATACCATCATTAAACTTTTGCCATCAGATGCATTCCATGACGATGAGCTGGAAGAAATATCCAGGATGCCCCTGACCTCATCAGCCTTTACTGTCTTCCTGGGTGTCAGGAGAGGACTGGTTGATCTATCTGCTTTCCGGGGAGATCATCTCATGGTGAAACTCAAGGAAGGAAAGCCTGTGCCATGGGAGATGAAGAAATCCGTTCCTGAAGATTTCATGAATGATGATATATGGCTTTCCTGGTGGTCAAGGCACGACACGGAACTTGCCCCGCCTGGATGTGAAGCTTTGATAATTAATGTGGAGTCGCCTTTCGAGGTCTTTGCGCCATTCTCAGGAGGTGGTCGTGGACTGCATCAAGAACGTTATTACTCATTCAAAGAAGGGCTTGCAGATGCCCTTATTGCCGTTGCAGATGAGAATATCCTGCCTGGACTTTCCAGCGCTGTGGTTGTTCGAGAGGTGGCAACCCCGTTGACATATAAATACTGGGGACACCGCAGTGAAGGGTCGGTGGCTGGCTGGTCGTGGAAGTCCGGGGAACAGCCCGAACCCTGGGCACGAAGCCTCACCGTCACGAAAGTTTCGGGATTGCTTATGGTAGGTCTGCAATCCATTACTCGTCTTTTCTATGGAGGTATGGGGACATCGATGTATAGTGGAAAGTACGCTTCTGATCTTGCTCTCTCCACAATCTCAACTATTGAGCGCCCATATCGAAAAATTTAAGATCGCTGCAAAGCTCACCCAGAGAATGTAAGGTATGAGCAAATATGCTGCTGTTCTTGATACCTTCATGAAACTCATGATCGTGGCTAATATCGCGATCCAAAGGATGATAATTTCCATAAGGCCTAAAAGAGGCGACCTGAACCCGAAGAACGCAACAGACCACAATGTATTCAGGACAAGCTGACCTGCGAAAATGTAAATTGCGGTTTTGACTTTTTCATCCTCCCAACCCTTTTGCCATACCAGGAATAAAGATATCCCCATCATTATAAAAAGAGAAGTCCACACAGGAAAAAATACCCAGTTGGGTGGTGCAAAAGTCGGTTTTTGAAGAGTTGCATACCAGGTCGGGATCGCTGAAGAGGTGAAAAACGAACCTATAAAACCGGCGAAGAGACAGATAAGTATACTGATAATTAATTTTTTCATGTCTGAAAATTTCATCTTCTATCCACTATCCTCTTTGGTCTTCCTTTGATGCGATAAAGTTCAAGTTCCGAAAGATCTACAAAGTTAAAGATTATCTTAAAAGTCTCACTTGCATGCGCTTGTGCAAGACGCGGCTTATACTTGAAAAATGCCTTCAGGAAGTTCTCTTCAACCACTTTACTATCACATTTCTGCCTGTCAAGGCATTCAACGCTCACTCTCATTATGGTCTCACCTTCGTCATCCCCGCGGTAAAGGAATGACTCATATTCACCGGTAAGGTATTCCATATTCTCTCTCTGGAATACTCCCCGCTCCACATCCACACGGTTAAATGGAGTCTCTGCGACCCAGAATGTTTCAGATTCACGTTGAGGGTTCAGTATTTTCATATGCGTCCTCCCGCATGCGCATCTATCCCTTGTCACTACGACCGTGGTATCATCAGTATCATAATTGAGAAGTAAAGTTCCGCTCTTTGCACCCACTGGCAGGAGGGTCGTAAGTACAATCCTTCCGCATTCGCCATCCTCTGCGAAATCCTTGAGCTTCGGATCATAGATGTCAAGGTGCACGAGGTCTTCAGGCACATGGAGCCCGCTCAGGTCTGTGCATTCACCGCACATCGTTCCTTCAGTACTTCCATAAGAGTTATACACATCCCGACCCCAACGTTCTGCCAGATATGCTCGGGACTCTTCTGCAAAACTTTCACCCCCCACAACAAGACGCTTAATACTTGATTCATGCGGGGGCATATTTTCCGCTTCCATTTTTCTTGCAAGCTCAAGGAGTTTGAAGATACTCCCGACGATGGCCGTAGGTTGATAGTTCTTGATGACACGAAGGGGAAATGTGCATTTTCCTTCCGGAATAATGGTCATACCTATATCACGCGCAGCAAGTGTCATGGTGTTGGCTCCTACATTCATTCCATATGAAGCGCACACTATCACTCGATCCTCTGGTCCAAGGCCCTGGGAAACAAAGATCCGTGCATATTTTTCTGCATATCGCTGCCAATCTTGCCATGTAAGAAAGAAAGCCTTGGGGTTGCCGCTGGTCCCTGATGTTTCATGAAGCGTGAAAACATCCTTCCAGTCAACGCTTTTGAACTGGAAATCCGCAGTCTCAGGAGGCTGGTTCTCTCGTATTGTCCTGCCTGATATTATGGGTAATTCTCTGAGGTCTTCATGCGTTCGAACATCGCAAGGATCTATTCCGTGCTCTTTGAACCATTTTCTGTAAAAAGGCGAGTGTTCGCTTGCATACTTAACCGTATAGTGTATGCGTTCTTCTATGATCGCATCCAACTCGCTCCGGTTCAGTGTCTCGATTTTTTCGTTAAAGAACATAATGATAATTAATTTCCTGGGCTTATATAATTTGGTTTTGCATCAGTAATTTATAAATAATATGAACTTTAATTTTAATTAAAGTGGGATATTATGGATAAAAAATATGTGTTGATAGCGATCACAATATTCTTAATAATCGTAATAGCATCCATCCTTGGCATCAAACCTGCAATAAAACCAGGTTCTCTTGACAATATCAGTCTTCCCCAGGGTTTTAAGATAGAAGTTTTTGCAGATGCCCTGGACGGAAGTTCTGTATCATATCCGGGCCCGAATCCCGGTCCGAGAATGATGTTGTTGAAGGATAATATACTCTTTGTTACAATACCGAACATGGGAAAGGTCGTTGCGCTTCCTGATGAGAACAGGGACAAGAAAGCAGACAGAGTTGTAACATTTATAGACAAACTCAATAATCCACACGGGATCGATTATTACGATGGCTGGTTCTACATCGCTGAAGAGAACAGGGTAATACGTGTAAAGGAAAGCGGAAATGACATGCAAGCTGACATGAAAACGATCGAAGTCCTGATCGACAACCTTCCCACAGGTGGTCATTTCACAAGGACGATAAAAATACATAATAACAGTCTGTACCTTGGCATGGGTTCATCCTGCAATGTCTGCAACGAGCAGGATGAAAGAAGAGCTGCCATCACAAAATGCAATATCGATGGGACTGGATGCACAGTCTATGCAAAAGGATTGAGAAATTCCGTAGGTTTCGTCTTTCACCCTGTAACCGGTGTAATGTATGCCACAGAAAATGGACGGGACATGCTCGGAGAAGACCTTCCGCCTGATGAGATCAATATTATCGAAGAGGGGAAGAACTACGGGTGGCCGATCTGCTATGGACAAAATATCCACGATTCTGATTTTGACAAGAATGTTTATATCAGAAATCCATGCATGGAGCCTTTTGAGGTGCCAGGTCTTGTCGATCTTCAAGCCCACTCAGCGCCTCTCGGACTTGCTTTTTATTATGGAGACAGCTTCCCCAAGGAATACAGGGGTGACCTTTTCGTTGCCTATCATGGTTCATGGAACCGGAAGGAAGCGACAGGGTATAAAATTGTGAGCATTGATATGATGGACTTAAGGATGAAGGATTTTGCAGCAGGCTGGCTAAAGGGTGGTAACGTGCTGGGAAGACCTGTGGATATCATCGTTGCTGACGATGGATCGTTATTCGTAAGCGATGATAATGCCGGGAAAATATACAGGATTTCCTACATGATTCCATAGATATATGATTCCATAGATATCGGCTTTTGCGCATGCACGAAATGAAACTTTATAAGTATAAACATCCTAATATGATTAAAGGCGTCAACGATCATGAAAACTAGAAATAGAAATCAAGAGGCCAATCCAAAACACCAGAAGCAACTTCATGAAAAGAAAAGACTGAATTTCCTCTGGAAACAAAGGAATATAAGCAATAAATATGAAGTTAAGAAAAAGATCGCTTTCAAAGATTACACTGAAGAAATGATATCGGCTTATAACGCAGATATAGAAAAAAAAGTGGGGTCTGGACTGCTCGATGAAGAGAATGCAGATAATATGAAAGAAGATTTCTCACATAAGATGGATGTTTTTATTCAAATGTGGTCTGAGGATGGAGAGAAAGGGTTGAAAGAAATGATCGAAGAATTGCTATCAGCAAAAGAAGAAACTGAACCTGAAGAAGAGGCAGAGGTTTAGCTTTCAGATTAAGGGAGTGTAATTAATTTTATCAGATATTCGATACATTATCATCCAACCCCAATTCCCTCAGCGCAGCCTTTGTCTCTTCAATCTTCTGCGTTGAAATTCCTCCCTCTTGATCGACTTCAACACTCAGAGTTAATTTGAGACCCTTCCCACCTGCAAACTTCGAAAGAACTTTTGTGTAAAAATTCATCCATTTTTGTGGAGGGATGTTGCCATTCCATGTTAATTTGCTTGATGCAATTGCCGGTGTTATATTAGTTTCAGAATGTGTAGACTGCTCGGCTCCTTTACCCGGTTCTTGAGTGGTATCAATAGTAGTCTTCCCAGGAGGATATTGAAAACCACCAGGTTTTTTTGATTCTGGATCAATAACTTTTGCTACTTTATAATCTTCAGCAATCTCTTTCTTGATTATGAAAATATTATCTGTAATCTCGACTTCGCTTGCAGCAAGACTATTTCCATAAATAAATGGGGAGTAATCACCGCCATCAGTTTTTCCAACATAACCTAAATTGCCACCAGAAACGCCACGAGCAATTGTATCCCTTATTGTTTCAGCGTTCAAAAGTCGAGGAAACTGAGGGGAAGAAAAGAAAGCATCACGTACCGATTTAGTGCTCCATTCCTTAAAGGCGGGTGGCCAGTTCCTGATCAAAAAGTTCGGACTGATGACTTCTTCAATATCCCCATCCTGACGTAAGCGATTTATTATCAATCCGACAAGGGAATCCGCAGCGCTTGAATGAACCAAGCCCAGCGGTGTATGTCTCATCTTATTGTCATTACCAAGTAGAATGATATTGTTATAGGTTCTCCAGACAGATTCTTTAAGGTCACGTTGTGACTTTTTAATATTTTCATCGAGATGACGTTTTTGTGTATCATCAAGGTGAAGTTCTTCTGCCTCATCGCTGATATCTTCCCATGCTAAAAGTTTACGGGCATCCTCATAAAGACCAGAAGAAGAATCCGGGACAATCCATATTAGAGCGCTCTTAAATGTGCGTGCAGATGTACCATTTTCCCTCGTGAAGGTTTCGATCATATCATTTATTTTTTTTCCTTCCGAAATTGATTGCTCAGGTGGAAGAATAATTAGCGTTAATGCTGCCCTGTCCGGTATCTGTCCGCTCTTCTCAGGGAAAAAGACTCTTTCTATGCTGCTGACTGATGCGAAAACTTTCTGGATTTCGGCACGCGCCCTTTCATCGATCTTTTTTTCTGAAATTGTGGCTCTGCGATCTGCTAATATTTTGTTAAGGGTTACCGTTAATCCAAAACGATAGTGGTTTCTTTCGACCCTGAGGTAATAGCAGGATTCTCCCAAGGTTTCTAACACTGTCTCGATATTCCCAAGGTCTAATCCTGGTTCGGCAACAGCTAACCGGATCTCCGGGATAGTTGCATCTGTTCTTGATTGCCCTCCATTTGATTCAAAAAATATTGCTGTTGCCACTTTTCGATGAAGTCGAGCTTTTTTGATTGCATCTACCGCTTCTTTATCAAGGATGATCGAATGGGCATCCGGTTTTCCAGCAATATCTGTTGTTATTACAGGTTCCAGTCGAGGTTCGCCCAGTTGTTCTAATAGAGGTGATCTAAATATTGGATCATCCAATGGTGCAGTTCCTAAGGTAATTAGAGGATCCTTATGCGCTCCTTTAAATCCATCTTGATAAGCTCTTGATACCCATAGGGCAAGCAACCGTAATATCCCTCGCGTTCGCTGAAAGCGCGGTAATCCCTGCCATTTACGTTCAAAGACAGACAACACCGTTGGATGGAAAGGATACGAAGCAAGAAATGCTTCTTTAGCACTATCTACCGGGAAATCCCCTACCTGATTACGGTGCTCAACTATCCAATCAGCATATTCATTAATGGTCTTTTTTGCTTCCTCCGGAACTCCAGTCCATTCAAAAAGCCTTCTCCTGATGATCTCAGAAGTCTCGCCTTCGGCTGACATCATCACAGCTTTACCAAGCCTGTCAAGTAATTTCTTGAAACGCTCATGGTCTGAGTGGTCTTCTGCGGTCATTTCTAACTCTGAGGCAGGTATGGATACGACCAGAACAACATTGTTTTGACCACGTGCTTCTTCAGAGAGGTTTTGTAAGAAATTATAGAATTGTGTTACCATACCCATCTTTCGATATCTGCTGATATAATTCATCAGTTCATCCATCAAGATCAAGCATGGGCGATCTTTGGGCAAGAATTTTCTTATCACATCATTACCTGGTGCGATTAATTGCTTGTCTTGTTCTGCAACAATTTTAAAGGATTCTATACCTCCAAGCTGCCAGGCGATCTCACCCCATGGAGTTTTCCGTAAAGGTTCTCCATTTTCGCCACCCCGTCCTGCAATGGAGTCGAATTCCGTGCCAACAAATACAGCAATGGCTGCCTGAGGAACATTAGTAACCCCAGCTTTTCCGAGGATATTGGTCACTCCAGGCCATGAAGTTGCCTCATGCCCTCCTTTTGCCAGATGGTAAAGTAAAGCCAGAGCATGGGTCTTGCCTCCTCCGAACTGCGTGCTCAGGTTAAAAACCGCAGAAGTTTCTGTTTTTATTCCTGATAAGCGTCTAATAACTTCGGCAGATAAATCTTCCAGACCTTTTGTGAGATATGTCCTTTCGAAGAAACGTCGTGGGTGCTGGTAATCATCCGGGGCTCGTCCATCTCTTATTTGATCAAGATGTACTGCAAATTCGGAGGCATCCATTGGTCTGCCTTCTCTCAGATCTTCTCTTGGAGTTACTACCTTATACCATGGTTTTAGTGCCAATTTTATTTCCACCTTTTTAGTTTAATTTAAATGTTCTGGTATTTATATTCAGTGACCACCACAGCATTTCTTGTATTTTTTGCCGCTGCCGCATGGACATTGATCATTTCTTCCGATCTTTACTTTATTATCAGATGATGGCAAAGAAATAATCTTATCACCTTTTTTTGTATCTGCAAGTTGTTGCTGGTTAAAGATATCCATGAATTTTGTCAGTTCAGCTTCATTTTCTATATCGACACCAGCTTTCTTGGCAGCCATGAGCATTGATTTTGCCATTCCCCACCTGCCGGGGTCATAGAAATTTTTCACGATCTGTTTGTCTATTTTATTGACTTTCCTTGCAAGATTAGATGCATTTTTTAAAAATCCTTTTTCTCCTGAAAATTTAAAGAATGATGAAAGGACGGGGGCGATTGACCTGTAATACGACTCATCTGCTGTGATCTTTCTTGGCAGCGTATCAAGGCAGCATTTTTCAAGTCCACTTTCATCCCATTCTTCAGGAATTAGCAGATGATAAGAGTACATATATTCGATAAAAGTCATGACTATGAATTCAGACTCCTGCTTTTGTTCTTCGGTCAAATCTTGAAAATACTTGCTCTCACTAAAAGCTATGCCCCAATCATAAGTTTTATCAAGTATTTTTTCCAGTTCATCATCAGAATATTCTTCTACCATTCATACTCCTTCAGTAATTCATTTCTGATTTTTTCCATGGATTCTTTTGCCCAGATGATTCCTAATTCCCGAACATCCTTAGGTTTTTCTGATTTTTGCTTTTCAAACGACTTTGGTAGATACTTTTTTTTAAATTCTATCATTGAGTAAAATACTCTTATCTCATTACGTTTGACCATTATCAATTACCTCCCATTTATTCGGTTTAGATTACTTTAACTTTATGGCAATAGATATTGAAATTTATTAACTGAAGTTCTAGCTCTCATTGAACCCAAAGTCATCGTTTGAAGAAAGTGGTGAATTGCTTTGGCATGATTGTCCTATCTTGTTATTCCAAGCTGGAAAGATAACGCTTCAATTATGTTTTCCTGTAAACCATGATCATCTATCTTGCCCATGTCACGTATCAGGCGCTTTTTATCAAGCGTTCTTATCTGATAACATAGAATGATCGAATCATGAGAGAGTCCGCCCATTCCAGCATATATCGGCACTTCGTTCGGGAATGTTCTTTTATCGGACTTTCTTGTTGTTATGGGAAGGACATTTATCACAGGAAGTATATTGTTTAATTCCTCGTCACTGATTATCAGTACAGGACGGGTCTTTCCTTGCTCAGAACCAATTACTGGATCGAGGTTGGCGAGGAATATGTGCCATCTGTAGTCCATTGATTTACCATCCTTCTGAATCTACTGCTTCAAAATCCTTTGATACGTTTTTTAAATCGTCCATGAATCGTTCATCTTTGACGGCTTTTTTCATCTCATTTATTTTATGTCTGAACTTTTCCTGCCTATTCTCGATAATAAGAATAACTTCTACTGTTTCATTTTCAAGGATGTTCTGAGGGATTTTTATCTTTAATTCATGATCCCTTGGTATTTTCAATATTTGTCTAAGCGCTTCCACAGTTCATTCCTCCTTTGATCTATATTTTAACATTTATTGTTATATTAATCTGTTCATTCTCAAAATCCCAGCCCTTTCTTCTTCGCCATCAGCCCTTCGACCCAGCGCTTCTCATCAGTCCCTGCTGGATACAGTGCCGAGAATGCCTGCGCCAGCCTCCAGAAGCGCTCATCTTTCCCGATGCCGTCCTCTACAAGGAAGCGCTTTAGGGCATCGCTTCTGCCAGCGGCAAATAGGATCATCGCCTGATGCACGCGGTCAAGTACCGTTGTCCCGGCAGGAGGCGCTTTCATTTCGCCCCAGCCGCCAGATTCTTCTTCAGCCTCATCAACGACGCCGGTAAGCGTGAGCTGTCTGGCTTCTTTTTTCTTACGGCTTTTTGGAGCCTTGATATCTTCTTTGCCGAAAAGATAGGCTGTTCGCTCCTCTACAGGCAAGAGGCGAGCCTTATCTCCTTTGATCTCTACAAGCTTTGTGAGCTGTTCAAGATGTGCCCCAAGTCCCTGAGCAATCTTGCGGGCAGCATCGTATTCCAGAACAAAGCCACTCATTTTTGGACTTTTTCCTGATGATTCAGCATCCTCATCATCTTCTATCTCACTTTCAATCTTCTTGTTGCCATTCCCATTCGCGCCAGTCGAAAGCGTCCACAACCACATAGCAGTAAGGCGCGCATCCTCCTCAAAGCCCGTAGCATCCGCGCCATGGAATATCAATCCAAGTGCCTCTTTTGCCACCGCAGCCCACACATGTTCAAGATACACTTTCAGCGTCACCTGCTCACCGCTGGCTTTTTCCACTCGCGAATACCGCGAGAATATCTCAAGCGCAGGACCGAGGCATGCAAATATCGCATCTGCGCCAACAACGCCTTCCTGCGCTAGGCGCGGCATCCATTCGTGGATTCGTACAGGAAGTTCTTGAAGCACTTCGCGCCAGTCACCGATGGCGCTTTCCGAGCCGGACGCGCGGGGGCGGCAGACGAGGTGAATAGAGGATGCTAAGGATGCTGTACCACTAGCACTAAGGCGTGACTCAAGCTCTGTGTGCAACGGCCATGAGGCAGTAATGATCCATCCAGCCGATAGCATTGCATCTAATTGTGCTTCCCAACCAGATGTACTCTTATGGGCGAATATCACAACTCCTAGCCCATTAGGTACAAGTACTCGCCTGCATTCTTCCATGGCTTTTTGCATGTTCTTCAAAAACATTTCGTGTTCTTGGACGCTGTTTGGATGTTTTACAATTATTTCTTCATCTTTAGGTACAAGTTTTTTTCCAAAAATATCTGGGTGTAAGCCATATAGTGTCCTTTTAAGCCAAACGTAAAAAAAATCCGATAAATCACCGTATGCTACCGCATCATAATAAGGAGGATCAGTTACAACTATTTGTGTAGACTCATCAGGTAGAGGACAATCAACTGCTGAAAACAAACCTACATTCCCCCGTTCGACGACAGTACTTGAGATATCTGAAATCGTTTGTACCATAGTAGTAGTAATGCTTTCAAAACTACCAACCGCGTCACCAATTGGAACTGATTCTGCAAAATCCCATCCGAAAGTAAATGCATGATGACCGAACATATCCACAAAGGACTCTCCACTGGCCTTCCATCTGCAAGCAGAAGAATTGTATTGAGCGGTTTTGTCCAATACCAAAGCTAAAACCGTTTGAGTGGCTACGCTAAGGTCATCGGAGCATTCATTGCTCATTACCTTTGCACATTTTCTGATGAGACTACATAACGTGCTGATCGAAATAATCTGTCTGGGCGTAAAAAAATCTCTCCATTCTTCTATACCATAGATTCTAGGAGAAACCACTGATCTGTGACTTACTTGTTCCGGAGTTGGTTCATCAGGTAAAAGCGATAGTTCCCCTATTTTCTTATTAATGAGTTCTCTGGCTGAATTTCTTGCAGTCTGAATTGCTTCAAGGTCCCACGATTCTGGCTCTCTATAATCTCTATATACTTGTCTTCCTTTCTTAATGACTACAGCCAGAAGCATCGAGTCTATAGCACCGCCATGTCTTTTTCGCAACTGTAATCTTACATTTTTAATTGGAGTTGTATAGCCACAAACCGGGCAGGTAACTGCTCCACGTCTGACTGTTCCACTTCTCAAATGTTTTGGGTTTTCTTCTATTGTGATTTTAAAGTTTTTTGTATTCGGAGTTTTTTCAAATGCTAGGCTTAATTGCCGATTGCCTTTTTGGGCTAACCACATACTTGACTTCATCGGTATTATTGCTCCGCATCCCGGACCTTCACAGGTGATTGTTCGCGCCCAAAGATATGCGATTGGAGTTGCACCGTCCGGGTCTTTTGGGTATAACTCAGCTAGTTCCTTCTCAGCTTCCTGTTTTATCCACTCGCCCCATTTCCTGACTTCATCTGAGAGGTGCTGACCGTATTTGGGGATATATTCCAGCACCACTTTGTTAAGAATAACTGCCACAGGATTCAAATCACTGGCAAAGGCATCAGCGCCAATACGAAGTGCCTCAAGAGGGATGGAACCACCGCCTGCGAATGGGTCAAATACGAGCGGTTTTGTGTCATGAGATCCGCCGAGGGATTCATGTGCTGAATGGGTGAGAGCGCGGCTGGTTTCCAGGTATTCTTTCTTTATAGAGTTGTCCCATTTGGCAAAATCGGCGATAAATTCGAGGAGCACACCCCGAAGCACAATGGGATCTTCAAAATTCTGCGCGCCAGTTCCCATAGGGTCAAAAAAGTGCCTTAAAATTCTCGAACAATCATTCCTGAATTTGACAGGACATAGTTGATCAGCAGGGTCAGGCCAGAGCGCAGCGCAGATTATTGCACGACACGCACTCGATGGTTTTCTTGCCCACCATGCATGAAGTGTGGCAAGTCTGCCATGATGTTCTCGCTTACGGGCGTACTCCGAGATACGCTTGATGGGCAGATCGACTTCGATGAGGCGCTTGGGGTATTGGGTAATAATATGACCTCGGACTTTATTTTCATCGGGTAATGGCCGAGCAGTTGTAGCATAAGCTGACGGTTTTTCATTTATTTGAGATGCTGGTACAAAGGAAGTAATTTCCATCTTACTGCTAGAAGCGGTTTTGATTGAGGATTTTGCAGGAAGTTGGGATTTCAAATTATTCATCCCCAGAACTTCAAGAAGTGGCGTAACGTGTGAAGCATCAATTTGTGTGCCTTCACCTATGGGTTTTGCATTGAATATGTTTGATAATTCAAGAGACTCTGCACATGACCTATCGTAATTAATATAGAAACAAGGTATGTGAAACTCCTTGCGTTCTGCAAAACGTGACAACCATTGAGGATTACAATCCGTAATTATCACCACATTGGCAAAAGCCATGCTCAGTTCTTTGGCTCTCGATGCAGTTTGAGGAGCCCATCTTTGATTTGGAGATGAAAGCGTCAAAATGGCTATACGGTTCTCATCCCAGACATCCTTAATATCTTTTCGAACACCGAAATTTAATAGTCCTTCTGGGAAAGCAATGATGATATCGGAACCTAGCTCCAGTGCTTTGCGTATTATTGGTCTATCCAGCAAAGGACTGTATCCTACCATTATGCTCAATCCAGGGCGAGCCACAAGTTCCAGGCATTTGAGAGCCGCCTTAATTTCTCTCTCATCAGGTTTCAAGGAACTCAAGAAAGCTAAGATTGGCTGTTTTAGAAGTGCATCATTGCCTTTAATATACATTGGAGATGCCGTTCTTCCTTTTAATGCCAAAGGTAAGAAATTATCACTTGGCTTGATGATTTTTACACCTTGATGTACTAATTTCTCTTCTGATGCTTGAAGAGCTTTGTCGCGGAATGCATCCCCTATCAAATGTGAATCCAAAGGTTCAAAAACGGTAAATGTCGCTTCGAGGTCTCCCAGACGTTCTTTGATCATCCCTTTTATGCGTTCCCAATCCAATCCTCCATGACCACAACCAAGTGCGGGTAATGCCACGCGTACCTTTCCTTTATCAAGTATATAATCATGCAAAGCTATTAGTCCATCTTCGATATCTTCGTATCTCGAAGGCTCTTTATAGTGACGTTTCGTTGGAAAATTAATTATCCATTCACCAGACAAATTCTTCCAAATATGTAATTTTCCTGGAATCACCTTACCATCCTTACAGGCTTTTTGATAATCTTTGTACATTTCAGGATAGTTATTTTTAAATGCCAGCGCAACCCCGGCTCCCATAACACCAACGCAGTTTACTGTATTGACACGAATATCTGCGGGTGTTTCAAGCATATTTCCTCGGGAAAAGGTAATCATAGATTATAGACCTCTATCATCATATTTCTGGATTTCATTCAGTGAAATAATAGTTTCTCCCTCCTATTACCACACTCGAAACATTATCGCTATATTGTGTAAGGAGGGCTTCCACCATCACCTTGCAATGACTATCTCGGACAACAATCCTCCTTAATGAATCAAGTGGCAAAGTTCTGTATATTAACGCTTCAGCTTGTTTTTCCTGGCTAATATCAACTTCATTATCATATTGTTGTCCCCAACTCCATGTATCTATTGCATTCCAATTTAGATTAATAAGGTTAGAAGTATCATCATAAAAATTTGGTGTTATAGAAGCATTGGCAGATCTATTTGTAAAAACGCTGTGATAATGTTCGAGTATCTGTATTGGAAATTCTAAATAAATTATCTGCTGTTCGCTAACTCTCTGATTATAAATAATTGCGAGAAGCATTGGACATCTTTTACAGAAATAAAGTGGAACATAATCATGAACTACTCCTCCATATCCGCAAGGGACTATCATCGCGGATCTACGATCTTGAATGTCTCTATAGGCGATGTTTGTATGCCCTAGACGTCGGCGTTGTCTCTCATTTGTGGAAAGAAGACCATGTTCAATAATATCAGGAAGATTATCGATATGAGTTATATGATACAAAGACCTGTTAGCGTATTCTGACGTGATTGGCATATTATTGTTTCTCACATGTATTGTTCAGAATCTTGGCAGCTCCGATGTGATAATGTTCGATCTTAATCAGCGGTTCCCATCCCAACCTCACCGGATCCTGAACAACATTCACTTCAGGCTTCGACGAACAATTGAACACCGCATAGAGCCAGTAATCCTTCTTTAACCGTTCAGCAGTTTTGTACTCATTATTCGAAAGCGCCACTTCACCTACCACAGCCCTTCCTTTCACCTCGATAAACCGAACTTCAATAGCAGTTTGCGGGTCTTCTGGATGAGGTTTGCGCGATATGAGATCAAATCCTCTATCATCTTCCTCAACGCTCTCTACCTTCCATCCCCTTGCCACCTCAAAAGCGATCACTTCCTGGACTGCAATACGTTCGATCTCATCATCCCTGACCATTGGAGCAATGCCCGGAGAAGTACGCTCAGGATGAGGCAATACCCATGCTCTGCCATAGTGCTGGATATCAGTGATAGTGCAGTGGCGCTCCTGCTGCAATTCTTCCCGCCGCCGCTCAAGCCGGCCATTCAATTCAAAGAGACGATCTTCAAATTGTTTAATTCTGCCATCAAGACCAGATTCCTTGGAACCACCCTCCTTCATCTGGACAAGCTCAGCGAACTGGCATTGCACTCTGTCTATGATGGCATTAAGACTGATCTCCATATGGCGGGTAATTGTTTCAATTTCCTTATGCCGCTGGCCAACTATCTCTTCCAAAAAAGGTGAAAGCGCCTGTTCAACGAGAGTATGTTCCAGCATATCGCGATCAGGTAATCCAGTATCATCAGGGACTTGAATACCAATATTGCCAGTGTTAAGACCCAAGAAAATGGTGGGCTGCCGTATAGTCATCATTCCATTCATAGATGTCTCAACCACAAAAAGGCGTCGATGAAGAACATTCCCGCGCCCGTCACGAATTGCAGACGAGAAAACATCGAGTCGAGATGGTTCATTACGGTTGATGTCAAAGAATACTGCGCCGCGTCTCATATCATTCTGAACCTGCTGCAGCACATCATCCCGGACACATTCAAAAAGCGGATGTCCTGGAGTTACCCATTCAAATGTGGGATTATCTTTTAATAATACTTTATCAAAAACTACCTGTTTATATTCTCGACCTAATTTCCCAAAGCGCGGCTCAAACCGCTCCCCTATTGGCCAGAGAGTGCGCGGGACACGTCCAATAGTATAGATGTGCTCTGTATCCTTTGATTTTTTAGGAGAGATTCCTACAAGTGGTGCTGCCTGGATGAAGAAATCCTTAATCACCTCTGGAACTAAACGCCGCTCTCTTGCTTCCGTGGACTTGCCGATCAATGCTCCAAGATTTAGTTCTCTCTTAGCAAGACCTTCCAGTGTGGAGTTTGTTATTTTACGGAAGCGTTCAGTATCTACCTGCTCAACAATGCGCGTCTTAATAGCGTCTTCCGTGAGATTTTTAGAATACATATCCCGCAGCATTCGCTCAAGCTGATTTGAAGGGAAAACATCGCCAAGCACATTGAAAATCTTACCCGTCTTGTTTGGATCAAGATCCGCTTCAATTTGTTTGAGCCGTTCAAAGAGTTTCGCAAGGACACGACCTTCCCGTGTATTCGTAGAGACAAAGTTGAAGATAAGACAGTCCTTATCCTGCCCATAACGATGTATTCGTCCCATGCGCTGCTCTAATCGTACCGGATTCCATGGGATATCATAGTTGATCATAAACCAGCAGAACTGAAGGTTAATACCTTCACCGGCTGCTTCCGTCGCAACAAGAACCTGTGCCTCCTCCCGGAATTCCCGCTCAGCACAGATGCGTGTTCCAGGCATATCACGGTCACCGATCTTCATACTTCCATGGATCTGGGTAACTTTCAAATTCCATTCCCTTAACTTTCCAACCAGAAAATCAAGTGTGTCTTTATGTTCCGTAAAGACCAGAAGCTTCATTTTAGGATCTTTGAAAACCCCCTGATCCGTGATCACTTGCTTGAGTTTTATGAGTTTTGATTCTATTTCTCGTTGTTCCAGTTCTTTGGCTTTATCAATGAGCTTATTCAATTGTAAGATCTCTTCCTTTAGAGTAGGAGGATCAACAGATACCACAACATCCTCGAGTTCACTAATTATTTCTTGCTGCTCTTCCTCAGTTCTATCATCAAAATCTTCTGGAATTTGTTTTGCTATTTGTTCTCTACGATATGCTTCTGGATCGTCAAGGATTTTCTTGCGCTTGTCTCGCATGCGCTCAAGGCTGCGACGCACTGCATAGACACTTGAGGCAAATCTTCGCTGGAGCATAGCCATTGTGAAGCCAACAGCTCTTCCGCGTGGAGAATCATCTGCGGAAGCTTTGATCGATTGATCTTCCACATAACTGGTTAAAGCATAATAAAAATCGAATTCTTCATCATCAATATTGAATTCCGCAGTTTTGACTTCACGGTTAGTAAATAGTTTTTTAACTAGACCCGTGTTTGGGTCTGGAAAAGAAACTAAGGCTTCTTTGGTACGTCTCAAGTAAAATGGAGCATTGTTGCGCCTCATTGCCTCCTCAAGGCTCGCAACGTCACCGTAAACATCTTTATCCAACAGTTCAAGAAACAGGCAAAAATTTTTGGGATCTCCCTTATGTGGGGTCGCTGTCATCAATAGATAATGATCTGTCATAGAAGACAGATTTTCACCTAATCGATATGCAAGAGTTTTCTTATCACTGCTATAAGCGCTCATTTTATGCGCTTCATCTACGATAATCAGATCCCAATGGGAACGTAACAGGCTTTCCTTCGCATCTTCGATAACAGAAACCCAGGAGAGTGAAGTAACAACCTGATTTTTGTCTTGCCATGGGTTCGATCCATAATTAGCGCGCAGCACATCGCTGCGAATCACTTCAAAATTCTCATGGAATTTGTCCTTCATTTCTCTCTGCCATTGAAATGAGAGATTTGCAGGAGTTACAATAAGCGTTCTTTTTACCAATCCACGAATTTTTAATTCCTTTATAAGAAGCCCTGCCATAATTGTCTTCCCTGCGCCAGGGTCATCTGCCAGAAGGAAGCGAATTCGGGGAAGGACCATAAAATAGTCATAAACGGCTTCTAACTGATGAGGGAGAGGATCCACACGAGATATTGATAACGAAAAATAGGGATCATATTCATAAGCCAAACCAATTCTTAGTGCTTCAATACCAAGACGAAATCGAGAAGCATCCCCATCAAATGGTTCTTTTTCTGGAGTTGCTTCAAGTTTATCAAGTTGTTCTGCATTAAGAATGGGTTCATGAACCTGGCCGGTTGAAAGACCTTTTCCGATGAGTTTAATTGAATCACCCATTGGGATTCCAACAATAATCTGCACAGGTTCAGGGAAAATAGGTCCCCGAACGATTATGTTGGGTTTAATGTCTTCTTTTTTCATATCTGAGTGCCCTTTTTGTCATTTCATCCACCAAGGTCATAATGAACGTATGACTCATCTATATCGCCCATGCGTTCTTAATATATTTTTAGATATTAATGTCTTCCGTAAAAAAAGCCAAAATATGTGATGAACTCTTCTCCCTTCTTCTCCCTCACCTTCGGCGTCCACATATCCCCACAATGTAGCAGCAACAGCAGCGTTTCTTCTTTGATCTCAGGTTTTATGATGTTTCTTATTTTTCCCAGTTTTCGCCTGTTCCCCGTATGCAGCTTCCATTGCACGCCTGCTGATCTCTTCGTAATACCCGCCCATTTTCTTATTGAAATTATCTTTGCTATCCCAGAATTGCGGTGTTCCCAGCCGTTTTATTATTGCTGCAGATACATCGGGCGGGGATATATTCACTGAAAAAGACTCAAGTTCCTCTCCAGACCAGAAACTATCGATGGAAAGAGGTACTTCTTTTTGTTCAGTAGCGCTGGTGGTTGAAGGGGCTTCTACTTCAAATACTTTTTCAGTATCTACCGTACGCTTTTTGCGAAGCAAGGAAGTAATTTCTTCTGCAGTCCTGCCGCGAAGTTTGAAAAGCATAAAAGGGTCACGGTCAAACTCCTCTGCCAGAATATAATAGACCGCAGCAATGTGCTTGCATGGATTGGCGCTATCAGGGCATGAGCAGTCGGTCTTTATGCCTTTTGAGGATTCAGGGAAAAGCGACATTCCTGTTGCATCAAACGCTTCCTCGATGTTTTGAGGCATTTCTCCTGCGAGCAATTTCGCCGCGAATATTGCTTTCTGTGACATTTCTTCTAAGACTTTATTCCATGCTTCATCAGCGAGCGGCTTCATTTCTATCTTCACAGAATAAGGTTTCGACATAGAGCCCTGCACTCTTGCAGTAACCATGCCAGGCGCAAGTTTAAAATCAAGCACCTGCCCGCTTCTTGCGTATCTCCTTCCGCGCTCAAGCCTGTTGCTCCATCCGAATGACTCAAGAACCTTAACCCAGCGCTTCGACCACCAGGTATCACCGATGCTTCCCCTCTTGCTTTTAGCTTTAATACCACCTTCCACTTTTATTGGCTTTGAAGGAGCATACCCTCCCCAGAAGTCATCACGATAGCCCATTTATCTCCCTCTTTTACAGCATCTTCGATTCAATGAACATGAAAAAAAATAGCAACGAACACAACTAACTCGATACGAACTCACGCCACCGGAGTTCGTTTTAGTTCGTACCAGTTCGTTGTTATTCATCAGACACCGCCTCTTTTCGCAGCGTGAACATTTCCTTTAACTGCTCGGTCGTCATCTCGGTCAGCCAGCCTTCGCCCGTACCAATTATGTTCTCTG
>JAUSDC010000246.1 GCA_030650845.1 Candidatus Methanoperedens sp. | reverse complement strand
TAAACACTTGACGAAAATCGGTGTTAAAAGTTCCCCGGCGAATATGTCGAAGTCGGGTGCAAAGGCGCTTGCTATGATGATCCAGGAGGGGTCTCTGCCCGTGTACCTGTACCAGAGCATTCCTGCTATGATCGCAATGGCTGTTGAGTAGATGAGGTGTTCGAAGAGCACGGGTTCTTATTTATTTTGATGGGGTATAAATATAGTGATGATGCTTTAATCGCATGATTGAGGTTGTATGGGGGTTTTCTGAGCGCCGAATTTTTATACTAAATGTTGTATAAATTTATTATCATGTAAGAATATCCTCGTCATCCGGAGCATCTGTTTTCGTATATACAACACATCTTGCGAGAACAATAAAGCATTCTTGAACAGGTGATTTCATGTTAAACCCCGCCTGTGGCGGCGCCTCACCGGGGTCTGGGGTCGCACCCCAGCGCCGTTTAGATAATATTGTTCGAAAGTGTTTATAGTACACCCTATAGTTTTTTGATGGCTCTGTTCTTTTGTGGGTGGTGGTTGCATGGGGTTAGATAGGCGCCAGATGTTTATAGTCATATTTTAATAAATATATAGCGCAGGATGGATGATAAACCACAGAGGGCGCCGAGAGCATTGAGCGTTGTTTTTTTATCTCTATGTCCTCTGCTCATTATGCAGTTGCCATAGGGGAACTTTCCTTAACTATCACATGGGCTTCATATCCAAGGCGGAATAAAAACTGCTCACAATCTTCCCACGCCATTCCAAACGCCTTTACATCTGAAACACCAAGTCTGCTGATAATATCTCGAATTGTCTCAAAGTCGTGAGGATCAAAATCTGCTTCCATCATCATTGATTCAGCCCAGTTTACAAGTTCCGGTAATGAAATTTTATGCTGTAAATACTCGATGATTTTACCAGCAATATCTTTACGAGTGATTATCATAACTCTCATCTCTAATTTTTTTATGACCTGTATCATCAGGATATTTTTGATGAATTTCTATTAGTATGCCATTGCTATTATAGATTTCCTGATAGAATTTTAAAGTTTTTTCCATTGAATCAACTTCTTTGACATAACGGGCTATCCAGTTGTAGCGACCTTTAATCTCATAAGAATAGCGACGTCCACCATCAGGTAATTCTTCCCATGTGTCAAATTTTCTTTCATTTTCCTTGCGTTTACTTTCATCCTGTATATCCATGGATTTTTTCAATACCCCTTTATTTAAATATATTTTAGTTCTTTCAGCTATTGAAATGTATATAAATTTGATTGTAATTGATAGGATTGGGAAAATCAGTGAGTATTAGCGTAATCAGCGGTTTTTATCTCAATGAGTTTATCATTTGACCTATAGATGCGCTCTGCCTTGCGGAAATATTTATTGTATCTCTTGCCCAGAAAAATTACCTGCTATTGAGATCGACTGTAATTAGCACATCATTATTCGCAAACCCATATAACTCAGGAATATACTCGCTCATCCCGATACCCTACCTCTG
>JAUSDC010000211.1 GCA_030650845.1 Candidatus Methanoperedens sp. | reverse complement strand
ACATCAGGGAAGGCAAATATGTTCAGAAGCCAGATGAGATCGTATCGCAGATAAACAGTGTCCAGGAGATCAACAGGATATTGTACTTATTGCTGGATAATATGGAACGAGAATTCGGTTAACCCTGATATTGAATATGGACGACATCTTTTTTCTTTCGATCCTTATTTTCGCAGCAGGGCTGCTCTATTCATCAGTAGGTCATGCAGGCGCTTCTGGATATCTTGCAGCTATGGCGCTTTTTGGTCTTGCACCAGATGTGATGAAACCTGCAGCTTTAACCCTGAATATCCTTGTGGCTGCAATAGCTACGATACAGTTCTATCGTGCAGGGCATTTTTCATGGAAGATCTTCTGGCCTTTTGCCATCAGTTCGATCCCTTTTGCATTTATAGGGGGCGCTATGTCCCTGCCCGACAACATCTACAAACAAATAGTAGGTATCACATTATTATTCGCAGCTTACCACTTTTTTATGCAAAGGCAGTCTGCGGCCGTGAATTCAACAAGACCTATGCCTGTTTCCGCAGCCATATTTGCAGGCGCAGGGATTGGATTACTTTCAGGTACCGTAGGTGTTGGTGGTGGGATATTTCTCACTCCACTGGTACTTTACATGGGCTGGGCAGGAACAAAAACAACTGCTTCTGTTTCTGCAGCCTTCATTCTTATGAACTCGATATCCGGTCTTGCAGGACATATTTCGAGTGTGAGCTCCCTTCCTTCTGAGATATATGTCTGGGCTTTTGCAGCTTTGCTTGGCGGTATTATAGGTTCAGGTCTTGGAAGCAGGAGGCTTGCCAATCCAGCACTCTACAGTCTGCTTGCAGTAGTGCTTGTGATAGCAGGAGTAAAGTTCATACTGGTTTAAGATATGTTTTTCATCAACATATAAAAAGCGCAAGTTTCATTAATACCCCGAACAATCAAATGTCAATGAAAGTTCTAAAAGGATACCGTGAATTTTTTGACCGGTGCGATGATCCCGCACTTCTTTCATCAAAAGAAAAAGACGGTATGTTCTTCATTTTCCGCTCGCTTGAGGCATGGAAAGAAGAAAAATGCAAAGAAGAAGATATCCCGGCAGAAGAACTCATACGGGAAGAGTATTCAAAGAACAGGTTCATTGCGCACCCCTGATCTTTTTTACAGTCAGTTATATATATTAACATGCCCATAAGATTTTGATAGAAACGAATGGGCAAAGTAAAAACTGCAATACAAGGACTTGACGAACTGATCGAAGGCGGATATGTTGAGAACGATGTAATTCTTATTACCGGAGGTCCAGGAGCAGGAAAGACCACTTTTGGGATACAATACCTTGTTGGCGGAGCCATAAATTATAATGAGCCGGGTGTGCTCGTGGTCATGGAAGAAACCCCTGCCAGGATGATACGCGACTCATGGAGGTTCGGGTGGGACATCGAGAAACTTGTAGCGCAAAAAAAGATCAAAATAATCTACGCCAATCCCTTTAAATACACAAAGTTCGCAAAAACATCAGAAGGCAGCCCCTTGAACGTGATAGCATCAAGTAAGAACATCGGAGACATATTCCTGCAGATCCAGGCTGAAGTGACTGCGATAAAAGCAAAAAGAGTATTCATTGATTCCATAACATCTCTTAAATTGTCCACCGAGCCATCAGAAGCCAGGTATATCGTATCTGAATTCATCAAGAACCTTGAGTATCTTGACTGCACAACTCTCATGACAAGTGAGATATACAGCAGGGAAGCGTTCAGCGTGGAGGAATATCTCTCATCAGGAGTTATCAGGCTTCATGTGTTCAGGGTTGGAGGAAGTCGTGTGAGAGCCATAGAAATATTAAAGATGCGAGGCGTCAAGCATGATGAGACTTTGCATCCATACGATATACAGGAAAAAGGCATAGTCGTCCATCCTACCGAAACAGTGATGAACGATGAGATGAGCCTTTTTGATACCGTGGGCGCAAAATAACATACGGGATCGATATGGCGCTAAATTATGATGAAATAGTCGGAAAATTCGACAAATATATTTTCAATACCTACACCCGCCAGCCAGTGGCAATAAAAAATGCACGCGGTGCTGTAGTGACAGATGTAAATGGAAAAGAATACATAGATTGCGTGGCAGGGATAGCAGTTAATAACGTGGGACACTGCCATCCTGATGTAGTGGAGGCTATAAAACGACAGGCAGAGCAGTTGATACATGTTTCGAATCTGTATTATACCGAGCAGCAGGCGCTTCTTGCAGAACAGCTTGTTAATCTTACAGATATAGACAGGGTATTTTTCTGCAACTCTGGAGCTGAAGCCGTTGAAGGCGCGCTGAAACTCGCACGCAAAGCCACAGGCAAAAAGGAATTCATAGCAGCAGAACATGCTTTCCACGGAAGGACGCGCGGAGCGCTCTCAGTGACCCATAAAGAAAAATACCGCAAGCCATTTGAGCCTCTTGCTCCTGCTGTTTTCGTCCCGTACAACGATGCTGAGGCTATCAGGACAGCAATAACAGAAGATACCGCTGGCGTCATACTAGAACCAGTACAGGGAGAAGCCGGCGTGATAATCCCTTCTGATGGATATCTCAGGGAAGTCAGGGAAATATGCGATGAAACTGGTGCATTAATGATACTTGATGAAGTGCAGACCGGGTTTGGCAGGACCGGAAAATGGTTCGCCAGGGAGCACTCAGGGATCAAACCTGACATTATGACGCTTGCTAAAGCCATGGGCGGAGGCTTCCCCATGGGCGCAATGCTTGCACGTGAAGATGTTGCATCTAATTTCGGGCGCGGAGATCATGCTTCCACATTCGGAGGAAATGTTCTTTCCTGCGCCGCAGCTCTTGCAAACATTGAAGTGATCAAAAAAGAAAAACTCGTTGCACGGTCAAGAGAGCTTGGAGCATATCTTATGAAAAAACTAAAAGAATTGAACAAGGATTATGTTACAGAGATACGCGGCAAAGGATTGATGGTGGGAATGGAACTATCAATAAAATGTGAAGATATAGTAGGTAAGGCAAGGGAGCGCGGAGTGCTCCTTAATTGCACATCTGATTCAGTGCTTCGTTTTGTCCCGCCTCTTTCCATCACAAAGGAACAACTTGATAAGACGGTGGAAGTGCTTGATGGGATTTGAAAAACTCGTGAGGAAACAAGTTTTAGAGATAAAAGAATACGTTCCAGGCAAATCCATCGAGGAAATAGCCCTTAAGTACGGTCTTGATCCGGAAAATATTATCAAGCTTGGCTCGAACGAGAATCCTCTTGGACCATCGCAGCTTGCTGTTAAGGCCATCCAGGAAAAAGCCGGAAAAGTCCATTTATATCCGCCTTCTGACGCACTTGAGCTGCGAAGCGCGATCTCAGAATACACGGGATATCCTGAGAAAAATATTGTGGTATCCGGGAATGGAATGGACGGCATTCTTGATACCATGATGAGGCTTTTCATGACGCCTGGAGCAGAATCAGTGATCCCGATACCCACGTTCTCATATTATGAAATAGCTACACTTGCTAATGGTGGGAAACCGGTGTTCTTAAAAAGGGACAGTGATTTTGGAATCAGTCATAAGGATATTCTTGCAAAGGTCAACAGCAATACGAAGATGATATTCCTTTGCTCACCAAACAATCCTTCGGGCAACGTCATCAGTGAAGAAGAGGTCAGGAAGATCCTTGATAAAACATGTGCCATCGTGTTCATTGATGAAGCTTATGCGGATTTTGCAGATGGGGATCTTTCAGGTCTTGTGAAAGAGCATGAGAATCTGATCATTGGGCGCACGTTCTCAAAAGCCTTCGGTCTTGCCGGGATGCGCCTGGGCTATGCGATCGTTCCAGAGTGGATCGCACATGATTACATGAAGGTCATGACCCCGTTCTCTGTTGATGTTCTTTCGCTTTTTGGCGGTATAGCTGCACTTTCTGACTGCGAGTATATCAAGAAAAGCATAGAAACTGTGAAAAAAGGACGCGAACAGCTTACCAGGGGACTAGAGCGTCTTTGCAAAGTCTATCCATCGGAAGCTAATTTCATAATGATAGACGTTGCTCCAAGCACCGCCACACATGTTTGTGAATCCCTGCTGAAAATAGGTATAATTGTCAGGGATTGTACATCATTCAGAGGAGCAGGAGATTCACTTATAAGAATAAGTGTTGGCACACAGGCGCAGAACAAAAAGGTAATAGCAGCAATGGAAATGATATTATGACAGGCTCAATGATAATCGCTCTTACAGGCACACCTGGAACAGGAAAAACAACGGTTTGCGAATTCATTAAAGAACATTCAAAATACAGGGAGAAGTACCGAATAATCGATCTTCACAAACTCATACTTGATGAGAAGCTTCACACAGGAAGGGATGAAGATAGGGATACTTACATCGCAGACATGGAACGTCTCAGGGAAAGGGTGGCAGAACTCATCAAACAGACACCCGTGGGAATGGATACCATCATAGAAAGCCATATTTCACATTACCTCCCTGCTGATGTCATTATCGTGCTTCGGGCAGAGCCCGTAGCTCTCAGGAAGCGACTTGGAAAACGCAGAGAATATTCCTATGAAAAGGTCAAGGAGAACTCCGACGCCGAGGCGCTTGACGTGATCCTTGTGGAATCTACGGAAGCTAGCGACCGGGTTTTTGAAATAAATACAACTGATATGAACCTGGTCTCTGTAGTAAAATCTATCGATGATATTATAGAGTCTTTAAAAGACGGAAAGATCCTTGAGGAATATCTTCCAGGAAAGATAAACTGGATAGATCAGGTTGAACTCTGATCAGGCAAGCTTTGTTTGCTGATATTTCGCCTTTAATCCTTCAAGGTCGATAAGATCATTCAACATGGTTATCAGTATCTCTGTCCCGCGACTCTGTACCCTGCTATCCAGCGTTGTTATCTCAAAGGCAGGATCATCTATCGGTATTTTAATTCGTGTCACATCAGCCCTGTATTCCTTGATTTTTGAATCTTTTGATTCCTTCACGGTCTTTGTTTTTTCCGCTTCAATGCCGAGAAGTGCAAGTTCATATTTGAAACACGGACGCATGAAAAGGGAACTGAGGATAAATACGGCGACTTCCTGTCTTTCTGAAATGTCGATGTCCTTTAATCGCTCTTTCAGGATGCTGTAAATGTCTCGTTTGGATTTGTTCTTCAGAACATATACTTTTGAGGGAGGTATGTCCATCTCCTCAAGATATCCCAGGTCAGATAAAGCACGTAAATATCCTGTCAGGATCAATCTGTGCTGGTCGTATCCGTTTTTCTTTAATTCCCGTGCTATCCGGCTTATAGACATCTGCTTTTGCAAAAGGAGGTCTGTAAGAATGTTATAGAACTGGGACATAGTATACTTAATTTGGTAACAAACCGGATATATTCTTTGGTGGGTGTGAAGAATTTATATATAAACCACCCCAGTTCTATTGAAAAGGAATGACAGATGCAGACATTATTTACTCACCTGCGCTTGATCGTTATATTGAAATACGATATGACAGAGGTCTGTCCTCTATCAGGTTTATCAATTCCCGGGAACTGGTGCTGAAAAAGACTTTGAAGGTAAGTTTTGAATTGGATGAATATTTCAGAGGAGAAAGGACAACGTTTTCATGCGATGTGGATCTTTCAGGAATGTCTGATTTCACACAGAGGGTGCTTGAAGAAACACAAAAAATAGAATACGGGACTGTGATCACGTATTCAGAGCTTGCACGAAGGATCGGGAGCAGGGCGGTGCGTGCTGTGGGCGGGGCGCTTTCCCGCAATCCGGTTCCTATAATTGTGCCGTGCCACAGGGTTGTGGCGAAAGATGGTCTGGGCGGGTACTCTTGCGGATTGGATTTGAAGATTAAACTGTTGGAGCTTGAACGGAAGCATTTAGCCAATAACCTTTAATAGCTCGTAAATGAATTTTGAGCCGGGCCCCGATGGGGTAGTCCGGATATCCTTTGAGATTGCGGATCTTAAGACCTGGGTTCAAATCCCAGTCGGGGCGCTCGATTTAATTTTTGATTTGATTTTTTATGTGATTGATTTCCACAAATTCTTAAAACCGCATGCTTATATATATATATATATATACTAAGTTATAAGTCATATTCTGTAAAAAACGCTTCCTCTTGCAGAATAACGGGAAAAGCACATAAACAATTAAAGCAATTACAACATTGAGAAATACATGGATAAAGATGAAGGGTTCAAACAAGCTGAATATGACATGGAAACCGCAGAATTCATGTTCAAAGGAGAACGGCATTAAATTCTTTGAAAATTGTTTGAAAGAAAAAGGATTGAATGTTTCGAAGATAATTCTATTCTTCTGAAGAATTCGATAGCGGTAAATCTCTTATTACTGACTTTGCAAAAAAAGGTAAAGTCATGTATGCGGCCTGATAGCGCCGCATCGTCGCCAGGTTTGACCAGCTCATGTCCCTTCTGCGACGAGCTTGAAGCCGGATTCATGCGCTCGCAGGCGGACAGCGAGAAGTTGATGGAGGCGGTTTGTGGGGAGGATGCTGGCGGAGTATTGATATCCGAGAGAAGTATCAATCTCAAGAACACAATGATGGAATGATAACTTCCAGAAGTTTACTAATGCTGTGAATGACCCGTTTCAGAGGACGATCCTTGAGTTTTAGAGTTGTCAAAGCAACAATTTGTTCCATAAGCTATAAATCAAATTATGTTAATATTCTAATAATCAAGAATGTGGGAGGTAAATATCTTGAAAATAATTTATGTTTTGTCAACGTTAGCAATTATGCTGCCTTTGCAGCAAATAACTTAAAGGACTATGTAATGCGTGAACATAAGTCCAGCAAACAAGGCATGACTTATTATGCAGGGTATGAAACTTATCACATGGAGATTAACAAGGGTTATGGGAGGAATATATGATGAGAAAAATTAACAAGTTTTTAATAGGTGTGGTATTGCTATCTCTTAGCACTGGATTGGGGTCAGCAGGAACTCTCACTTCTGTAAAGGTGACTACAGCACCTGTAATAGATGGCATGCCAGATGCAGTATGGAATCAGGCAACCGCTATGACGGTAAATGTAGCTGGTGGAGCAAATACAGGAGCGCATACTGTCGTTCTGAAAAGTGTCTATACCGATGATTCGGTATATTTTCTTGCAACGTGGAATGACCCAACTGAAAGCTTAAGGCGCCTGCCATGGCAGAAACAGGCTAATGGAAGCTGGAAACAGCTCAATACACCGGATGCCAAGTTAGGAGGCGAGAATACATATTATGAAGATAAGTTCGCTCAGATATGGAACATAAATACGCCCGCATTTGAAGCATCTGGTTGTTTTTCCGTATGCCATCCAGGCGAGAATGCAGACGTTAAGGATTTTGGCAATAAATATACTTCAAATCCAGGTGAGATGGCGGACATCTGGCACATGAAATTAGTAAGAACAAATCCATCGGGCTATTTAGATGAACAGTATCTTGACTCAACAAGATTCAATATAACGACAGCAGCAGATGCCGGAAGGCACAGCGATCCGGGAGGAAGTCCATACTCAGATAATATCAATGCAGCAAAGAAGGCTCCAAACTATACCTCTGCAGATCAGCCTGCCCCGCCGTACTGGATATTAGACGATCAGAAACAGCCATTCAAGGATACATACAAGGCTAACGATGAGATAGCTGGTATCGTTGTAAAACCTCCTACAGGGGATAGGGCTGACATAAAGGGTAAGGCTATCTATAAGGACGGCACGTGGACGCTTGAATATGGCAGGAAGATTAACACCGGAAGCCAGTACGATGTTCAATTCGCAGATATGAAAAAGGAATACTCGTTCGGGACAGCAATATTCGATAATGCCCAGACCAGACACAGTTATGAGACTGGAGTGAGCAAGCTGATATTTGCCGGGCAAGCTACCCCAATAATGACCACCAAAGCGCCAACATCCATTCCAACTCCTGCAGCAACAAAGAAGACGCCAGCTTTTGAAGCGCTACTGGCTATTGCGGCGCTACTTGCAGCAGTATTGAACAAAAGAAGGTAAAACAATACCTTTCTTTTTTTTTATTTTCTTATTGAAGCGGACTCATGCACTGCAGGCGGACATAGAGAAATAATATCTATATCGAAGATGCCAAAAATCGCTTGAGCATGCCAGAATGAATCTTGAAAATTTTGTGAGAAAATAAAAAAAAGCATTGTAAAAGCGGTTAAATACCAGTAATCCAATCTAAGGACATTATTTTTATTGGAGGATCCATTGCAACCGGTTGTAAATATAGGCATAGTAGGACATGTTGACCACGGCAAGACCACGCTAGTCAGGGCGCTTTCCGGCGTATGGACTGACAGGCACAGCGAAGAAATAAAAAGAGGCATCTCTATCAGGCTGGGTTATGCCGATGTGGTACTCAGGAAATGCCCTAAATGTCCGGAACCAGAAAGTTACACTGTTAAAGAAGTATGTGAAATATGCGGTGAGAAAAGCGAAGTATTGCGCGCAATATCGTTTGTTGATTCTCCTGGTCATGAAACGCTCATGGCTACCATGCTATCAGGCGCAGCGCTCATGGATGGAGCGCTCCTTGTAATCGCGGCAAACGAACAATGCCCGCAACCCCAGACAAAAGAGCATCTCATGGCTCTTAATATAATCGGGATAAAGAATATCATTATCATTCAGAATAAAATTGACATCGTTACCCGCGAAAAAGTGCTTGAGAACTACAACCAGATAAAAGAGTTCGTCAAGGGAACTGTAGCTGAGAACGCCCCCATCATACCGGTTTCAGCCCAGCAGAATGCCAATATTGACCTTGTCATAGAAGCTATTGAAAAATACATACCTACACCGGTTCATGATATGGATAAACCGCCCCTTATGTTCGTGGCACGCTCGTTCGATGTTAACAAGCCAGGAACAAAACCAGATAACCTTGTTGGCGGCGTTGTCGGAGGCTCATTGAACTGCGGACACCTGCATGAAGGTGATGAGCTGGAACTTCGCCCAGGAAGAAAGGTCGAGGCTGGTGGGGTGGCAAAATGGGTGCCTATAAAGACAACGATCACAAAGATATTCGCAGGTAACTCTGAAGTGGAAGAGGTGTATCCGGGCGGACTTATTGGTATTGGTACAATGCTTGACCCCTCACTCACAAAGAGCGATGCCCTTGTAGGTCAGGTCGCGGGACATCCCGATTCAATACCCCCAACGATAGATGGTTTTATAATGGAAACAAAACTGCTACCCCGCATTGTGGGAGTAAGCGACGAATCCAAGGTAGAACCCATACGTTCCAACGAACCGCTGATGCTCAACATAGGGACTGCGACCACGATCGGTGTGGTAACAAGCGCTCGGACGAACGACGCTGAGGTCAAGCTCAAAAGACCGGTATGCGCTGAAGTAGGTTCCTCTGTCGCTATCAGTCGGAGGGTAGGGGCGCGCTGGCGGCTCATAGGTTCAGGGATATTGAAAGAAATCTAAATGAAACGAGAAGTGATTATTGATACTAATGGGTTGATGATCCCGGGGCAGTTCGGGATCGATATCTTTATGGAGTTGAAACGATTGGGATTTGATTCATACATTGTTCCGAGAGCATCAGTCAGAGAACTTGAAAAAATATCAACTCAGGGCCGCGGGAAGGACAGGACTGCTGCAAAAGTCGCATTATCTCTTCTAGAGAGATGTTCAATTGTTGAAAAACATGGTTTTGCAGATGATGTCATAATGGAATTAGCCCAAAGCACAGAAGATCCAGTCCTTACCAGTGATATCGAATTAAAGAAAAGATTATGTAGTAAGGGAGTTACTATTGTACAACTTCGGGAACGAACCCATTTAAGTTTATAATATCTTTTATTAAGAATTATTAAGAGGATCCAAATGTATAAGAAAATGAGATTAGCAGACACGGTGAGAATTGCACCTGAACTACTCGGTGCGCCTGTAGAGGCAGCTGTAAAGATCGCGTTGCAGGATAAGCTTGAAGGACTTGTTGATAAGACTATCGGTGCGGTAGTTGCTATAATGGAAGTTATAGAAGTGGGAGATGGACATATACTTGCAGGAAATGCCGGTGTATTCTATGATGCGGTTTTTGATGCGGTTACATTTATGCCTGAGATTCAGGAGATCATTGAGGGCACAGTTCTTGAAGTAGTTGAATTCGGGATCTTTGTCGGGATCGGGCCTCTTGACGGACTCGTTCACGTAAGCCAGCTTACAGATGAATTCGTTAGCTACGATGAAAAGAACTCAAGGCTAATAACCAAGGAATCAGGACGCGCCATCACAGTTGGCGACCGCGTCAGGGCAAGGATTGTCGCAGTGAGCCTTAATGAACGTGAGCCAAGGGACAGTAAGATCGGTCTCACCATGCGCCAGCATGCTCTTGGTAAACTAGACTGGCTTGAAGAAGCCCGCCAGGAAAAGCAAAAGGAAGGCTCCGGGGAAACCGATGGAAAGGGGAAAAAGAAAAAGAAAGAAGACACAAAGGAAAGCCATTCCAAAAAATCTGACGAGGGGAAAAAGTAATGCCTGAGAATGTCTGCAAGGAATGCCACAGGCTTGTGACAGGACAGGTATGCGATAAATGCAATTCATCGTCCCTGACGTCTGATTGGAGCGGCTATGTCGTGATAATTGACATGGAAAAATCAATGATAGCAAAAAGGCTCGGGGTTAAATCTCCGGGAAAATATGCATTAAAGGTGCGGTAGTTTGAAAAAATATTGTCTCCCAAAAGAGCTAAGGGAAGAGCTGCGTAAACTCCATGGAACGCTTTACCCGGGAGACGGGGTTGAAACTGCACGAAATATCATAAGAGACCTTAAATCCCCGGCCAAGATAATAACTGTTGGAGACATAATAACTTTCAATCTTCTGAGCGCAGGGGTTATTCCGAACATATCTTTCGTGGATGAAAGGACAAAGCGCAATCCCGTATCCAATGAAGTAACTCACGGTACAAAACATCCCCAGTTCAGGACCATCACTGTGGAAAACCCTCCCGGGACCATAACAGAAGAACTGCTCAAGGAGGTCGCAAATGCCATGCTTTCCGATAATCCGTTACGGATATTCGTGAAGGGAGAAGAAGATCTGGCTGCTCTGCCCTCTATCGCTATGGCACCCCTTTCATCAGTAGTTATATATGGGTTGCCGGAGGAAGGGGCGATACTTGTAATAGTGACCGAAGACAAAAAAAAAGAGATACAGTCATTACTTGATAGAATGAAATGCAAGGAGGATAAATAATGGAACTCCAGATCATCAAAGATAAAAAGAACCCCCTGTTAAAAAGGAGGGAGGTTTCAATAAAGATCAATAATAAAGGAACTCCCTCTAGAATAGATGTAAAGAACAAAGTCGCTGCAATTGCAAACTCCAAACCTGAGCTGATCGTCATTGAGCATCTTGACACAGCATTCGGGAAGACGGAGCTTACAGGAACTGTGAGCATATATGAGACCGAGGAGCGGTTGAAACAGATATCCCACAATCACCTTATGGCACGTGGCATACCCGTACCTAAGGAAGGAGAAGATTCTGCACCAGCCACTGCACCAGCAGCACCTGCAGCTGTAGCAGCAAAAGAACCTGAAAAGAAGTGATCCTGATGGCAGTAAATGAATTTTATGAAGTTAGCGGGAATAAGGCAAAGAAGATCAGACAGTCATGCCCGCGATGCGGTCCGGGAGTATTTCTCGGAGATCACAAGAACCGGCTTTCATGTGGAAAGTGCGGATATACAGAGTTTAAGAAATAAAAATACTACTTGTTAGTTTCATTCTATTTTGTAGTATTTCTATTCATTTTTTTGATTTTTTTTTGCAATAATTCAATTTTTAGATTGGACCTTGCCGACTTCTGGGGGTATAGACCATAAATTAAATAACAGTGCAGCTAATTAAGCCTTGAAATCATGCCCAAGGTAAAACTCACAGACACGACCCTCAGGGACGCCCACCAGTCGCTCATAGCCACGCGCATGCGAACACGGGATATGCTCCCCATAGCAGAGAAGATGGACGAAATAGGCTTCTTCTCCCTTGAAGTATGGGGCGGTGCGACCTTTGACTCTTCGATACGCTACCTTAATGAAGACCCATGGGACAGGCTTCGCGCCCTTAAAAAAACCATTAAAAAAACGCCTCTCCAGATGCTGCTGAGGGGGCAGAACCTCGTAGGTTACAGGCATTATTCTGACGACATAGTGGTAAAATTCGTAGAACATGCGGCTGAGTCTGGTATTGATATCTTCAGGATTTTTGATGCTGTCAATGATATAAGGAACATGGAAGTATCCATTAAAACAGCAAAACGCATGGGAGCCCATGTGCAGGGAACAGTATGCTATACCATCAGTCCCGTACATCCCATCCCGCTGTATGTCAAAATGGCAAAGGAGCTTGAAGAAATGGGATGTGACTCTCTGTGCATAAAGGACATGGCAGGTCTCATATCGCCGAAGAACGCTTATGATCTTGTAAAAGCACTGAAAGAAGAGATTTCGATTCCCATAGACCTGCATTCTCATTGCACAAGCGGCATGGCTCCAATGAGTTATCTTTTTGCATGCGAGGCAGGAGTGGATATCCTGGATACCGCATTTTCACCTTTTGCCTGGGGCACATCCCAGCCGCCAACAGAGACCATGGTGGCAGCCCTCAAGGGAACGCCTTACGAAACCGGTCTTGACCTGATACTACTCACTGAGATCAAGAAATATTTCGAAGAGATCAAAGAAAAATACCGTGGGATTCTTGACCCCATATCCGAGCGTATTGACACGAATGTATTGAAATACCAGATCCCAGGGGGTATGCTTTCAAATCTCGTATCACAATTAAAGGAACAGAACGCGCTGGACAAATACGAAGCAGTGCTGGCTGAAATGCCCAGGGTACGCGAAGAACTTGGCTATCCTCCGCTTGTGACACCCACGAGCCAGATAGTAGGCACACAGGCGGTGCTTAACGTATTGATGGGCGAGCGCTACAAGGTCGTACCCAAAGAAGTAAGGGATTATGTTAAAGGACTTTATGGGCGCACACCCGCCCCCATCAGCAAAGAGATAATCTCAAAAATTTTGGGTGATGAAAAACCCATCACTGTCCGCCCCGCAGACCTGCTTCCGCCTGAGCTTGAAAGGGTCACAAAAGAAGCTTATGAGCTGGGGATCGTCAAGAAACCTGAGGACATACTCACATATGCACTGTATCCTGCAATAGCCCCCAAATTCTTAAGGGGAGAAACAAAGGAAGAGATACTTGAGATGCCCAAATCTGGCAATGGAAAGTCCGCACCCTTACCCACAGAGTTCAGGGTAGACGTTGACGGGGATGAATTCAATGTGAAGATCCTTTCTGCTGGTGGAGGAATGGCGATTAGCGCTGCGTCAGGACAGGAGCGCCCTAAACAGATAGACGGCTCAATAACAGCAAGCATGCAGGGAATGGTACTCAAGATAAAAGTCAAGAAAGGCAATACCGTTGCCAAAGGCGATGTGGTTATGGTGCTTGAAGCTATGAAAATGGAGAATAACATCCACGCACCGCACGGTGGTACCATAAAGGACATATTCGTAAAAGAAGGCAATACAGTGAGCGCCGGCGACGCGTTGCTAGTGATCAGGTAAATATGTTCAGAAAAGTATTGATCGCCAACCGCGGCGAGATCGCGATACGTGTGATGAGAGCATGCAGAGAGCTTGGCATAAAGACAGTAGCAGTGTATTCTGAGGTTGATAAGAATGCTCTCTTTGCGAAGTATGCGGATGAATCATATCCAATAGGTCCTGCTCCCGCGAGCCAGAGTTACCTTAACATGGATGTCATTCTGGAAACGGCTCATAAGGCTGGCGCAGAAGGGATACATCCTGGTTACGGATTCCTATCAGAGAACGCGGAATTCTCTAACAGGTGCGAAAAAGAAGGAATAAAATTCATAGGTCCTTCGGGCAAAGCCATAGAAAGCGTTGGCAGCAAGATCGCGGCAAAAAAGACAATGGCTGCCGCAGGAATACCCATAATTCCAGGAAGCGAGAACGGTATCAGTGATCTGGATGAGGCCAGAGATATTGCCGCCAGTATAGGTTATCCGGTTATTGTTAAAGCATCTGCCGGCGGAGGTGGTATCGGTATGAAGGTCGTAAGGATTGAGGAGGAGCTCATACCTTCGATCGAGTCTGCCCAGAGGGTAGCAAAATCATCATTCAGTGACTCAACCGTATTCATTGAGAAATATCTTGAAGAACCGCGGCATATCGAGTTCCAGATCCTTGCAGATTCATACGGGAATATTATACATGTGGGAGACCGTGAATGTTCGATACAGAGAAGGCATCAGAAACTCATAGAAGAGTCACCATCTCCCGTAATGACACCGAAACTGCGAAAAAAGATGGGCTCAGACGCTATCAAAGCTGCTGCAGCCATCAATTATACTAATGCAGGAACCATCGAGTTCCTTTATTCAAAAGGGAAATATTACTTCCTTGAAATGAACACCAGGCTTCAGGTAGAGCATCCGATCACTGAAGTTGTGACAGGAGTTGACCTTGCCAAGGAACAATTGAGGATCGCGGCAGGTGAAAAGCTAAGCTATGAACAGAAGGATATCAAACAGATAGGGTGGGCTATCGAATGCAGGTTGAACGCGGAAGATCCTCTCAACAATTTCACTCCTTCGCCAGGAAAGCTGCGCAGATACCGCTCTTCAGGTGGCCCGGGAGTACGGGTTGACAGCGGAGTCCATACAGGATTTACTATCACACCATATTATGATTCACTCATATCAAAACTTACAGTATGGGGAAGGGACAGGAATGAAGCGATAGAACGTATGAAGAGGGCTCTATTCGAATACATAATCGTCGGTGTGACCACGAACATTCCCTTCCACAAAGCAGTGATGAACAACGAGTATTTCAGGCGTGGAGAACTATCCACACATTTCATCGATGACCATAACATCATTGCTGAAGTGGAAAAAGTGATCGAATCAGAAAAGGAGAAAGGGACAACCCTTGCCTCTGCTCTTGGAGTAGAGGATAAGAAGGTTGCAGCGATAACCGCTGCTGTCGGGAGTTATATTCGTGCCAGTGAGAGAAAATGAAAATAATAGGAAAAACAAGTACAATAAAAGATAAGATACTTGAGAATCTTATATTGAATAAAGGAAAATATGTTTCCGGCGAAATGCTTGCCAGTGAACATTCTGTTTCAAGGGCTGCTATCTGGAAACATGTTCAGGCACTGAGGGATGAAGGATATATGATAAAATCGTCACCAAAAGAGGGATACACGCTAGTTGGGTCGCCAGACGTACTTGCCCCTGCAGAAATAAAAGCAGGACTTAAAACCAGTATGATCGGGAAAAACATACACTATTTCAAAGAAACAGAGAGCACTAATACACTGGCGCGCAATATGGCAGGTTCTGTAGATGAAGGGACTGTGGTCATAGCAGAATCCCAGACCGGAGGACGCGGGCGTATGGGACGAAAATGGATCTCCCCTGAAGGCGGAATATGGTTATCCGTAATACTGAAGCCAAAGATGCAGCCGCTTCATGCCCCAAGGATAACGCTTCTTGCAGGTGTGGCAGTTGCAAAGACAATCCGAGAATTTGGACTTCAGGCAAAAATAAAATGGCCGAACGATGTGCTGATCAATGGAAAGAAGGTATGCGGTATTCTTACTGAGATAGGGGCTGAAACGGACTCCATTCAGTATGTAGTGGTTGGCGTGGGAATTGATGCAAATGTGGATACAGAAACATTTCCTGAGGAGTTCAGGGACAGTTCCACATCGCTAAAGAATGAACTGGGCTATGATATAAATCGTGTTGATTTCGTGCAGAAATTGCTTATCGAGCTTGAAGCCCTTTATCTTAAGTTCCAGAACGAGGGTTTCTCGTCCATCATGGAAGAATGGCGAATGATGTCAGCAACCATAGGCCAGTGGGTAAAAATAACCACCCAGTCTCGCATATTGTATGGAGAAGCGGTCGGGGTGGATAGTGATGGTGCGCTCATCCTTGAAACCGACGAGGGCAGGCTTGAGAAGATAGTCGCAGGGAACTGCGAGCATCTGAGAAGATAATATGGTGCATAGATCAATTCTGGTTCTGCTTCTTATAGCTTCGATCCTTTTTGCAGGATGTTTATCCGGAAAGGAAACTATTCCTGCCAGTTCAACCCTGGATGTCAAACCGCAGGAATTGACGGTGAACAGTGGGGAAAACGTGCAGTTAATGATACGCGTCACGAATTCAGGCAAATCTGTAATACATCCTTTTGTCCGTTTCAACCTGAACGCATCTGATAAAAAATATGTAAAGTTCAGCAACGAGAGCGGAATTTATGATCTTGGCACCCTTAGACCTGGAGAAGATTCAGGTTTCAGGATCGTGGATCTTACAGCTTTACTTGCGGCAGGCAAAGAAATGAAATACCAGACCCGTGCCCAGGTGATATATGATGGGAAAGTGCTTGAGAGCAAGGATATTGTCATAACTGTGAGAGGTTAGGATGAGAAATGAGGAAATAAGATATAAGGAGTTAATAAATAAGATCAACACTCTTAAAACAGATTACAGTGGGAAGGGTTTTCGTGAAGTTGTTGAGATCATTAAGAGAGATAGGATCAATGACGATATGTTGTTGAAAGAACTTGAAGAACTGAGCCTGAAAAGGTTCAACGAAAGGGTGCGCTTCACTCTGGGCGTACCTCTGGGGAACCTGCTTGAGGGCGCTGCCACGATCGCTGTAGTGATCATGGTTTTCCTTATCGACTCCCCCTGGATGCTCTACATTAGTGCAATTGTGCTGATGGCCACACTTCACCCGTTATCACATTATTTGACAGGCGCTCTTTCTGGCATCAGGTTCACACATTATTACCTCAATGGACCTGCTAAAGTCGAGCCGACGCTGCGTATTGATCATGTTTCATACCTGAAAGCTTCAGGAAAACAAAGGGCGTTAATGCACCTGTCTGGTGTTCTGGGGACTGTTGCTGCGCCGATAATTGCTTCTATGATCGCGGTATATAAAGGCGCGCCTGTTGTGGCTTTTAACCTTTTATTATTTTTCTTGATCCTTATCGTCTTTGAGCTTCTTACATCTACTAAGATCGGGGATCTGATGAAGGCAAAAAGGGAGAACGGGTACAGGTAAAATCAAATAAGTAGATCGAATCCATGAATCTTGAAATCGCTATCAAACGTGAAAGCAGTCTTAATCTCAAGCCTCTCCATGATCACAAAACTCAAACAATCTGTTAGATCGATGCGATGGTCATGGTACTTTCTGAAATAAGCAAGCGCTTTATTCCAGTCTGATTCAGAGACTGATTCGATCACCAGCAGTCTGCTATTCATGATCTTTTCCAATTCTTCAATGGCCTTTTCTTTGCTGACCCTTTTTGTAACGCCATCTATATATTCGACCAAGATATTCTTCCCAATTACTAATCTTGCGCCTTCCTGCACCTTTTCCTTTAGATAGACTTTTGCTTTCTCGTGGTTCTTATCCTTTTCATCGCTCAGCGCTATCAGACCACTGGTGTCAAGAAATATCCGCATCTATTCTCTCCAGTCGTCCCTTTCACTCCAGTTGCCTTCTTTTGTCTTGAATGACCCGATCATATCAAATAATGAATCTTTCATGATCTCTCTTTCATGCTTTTTGAGATATTCTTTAATAGCTTCCTGAATGGTTTCTTTTAGAGACATTTTCTTAACATCTGAGATATGCCTGAGATGATCGTATGTAAGCATGTCTAAACTTGTTTGAATGTGCTTAATCTCTGTCATTTAAATCTAATTTACATGTTATATCTTTAAAACATATATATTTTTCTTAATGCACAAGAAAAGCCTTTATACCATAAAACGAATTCAGAAACGATAAATATGATAAACGGAAGGGATCGTCTTTTACGTCATTGAATCGCTTCGGAACAAGAAAATAAGCATTTTTGATACAACCTTGCGCGACGGGGAACAGACCCCGGGGGTTTCTCTCACAACCGAGGAAAAACTTCTCATCGCACATCAGCTTGATAAGCTCGGCGTGGATATCATCGAGGCAGGTTTTCCCATGTCATCTGACGGGGAGAAAGCCTCTGTAAAGAGAATAGCTGATGCCGGGTTGAACCTCCAGGTATGCGGACTGTCCAGGGTGATAAAATCAGATATAGATAAATGCCTGGACTGCGGCGTTGACATGGTCCATACATTTGTATCCACATCTGATATCCAGAGGATATCCACCATCAAGAAGAGCAGGGATGAAGTGTATAAAATGGCTGTGGACGCAGTCGAATACATAAAAGACCACGGAGTTAAATGCATGTTCTCAGCAATGGACGCTACAAGGACTGATCTAGATTACCTTATAAAAATTTATAAAGGTGTTGAGGCAGCTAATTGTGATATAATCAACGTTCCCGACACGGTGGGCGTGATAGTACCTTCTGCCATGTATAAACTGATAGAAGAGATCGCAAAGAACGTGAAGATCCCCATCGATGTGCACTGCCATAACGATTTCGGGCTTGCGGTCGCAAACAGCCTCGCAGCTGTAGAGGCGGGAGCAAGCCAGGTACAGGTCACGATCAACGGACTTGGAGAGCGCGCCGGTAATGCAGACCTTGCAGAGACCGTCATGAGCCTGCACTCCCTTTACGGCGCAAAGACAAATATAAAGACACAGTACATCGTCGAGACATCGCATCTTGTGCAGAGATATACCGATATTTGCATGCCTGCCACCATGCCGATCGTGGGCGAGAACGCTTTTGCACATGAATCCGGCATTCACACACACGGAGTTCTTGTAAGATCAGACACATTCGAGCCAGGAGTTATGACTCCTGAGATGGTTGGTCACAGGAGGCGCATCGTGCTTGGGAAGCATGCAGGCAAGCATGCCGTGAAACAATCGCTTGAGAGTGCAGGCCTTCACACCACAGATGAGCAACTCAACGAGATCATGAAGCGGATAAAGGACATAGGCGATAAGGGCAAGCGCGTTACTGACGCTGACCTCTATGCCATCGCCGAGTCAATGATCGGTGCATCATCAAATGGCGAGAAAGCCATAGTGCTCAAAGAAGTCTCTGTGATGACAGGGAATATCATTACCCCGACTGCCACGGTGAAAGCTATTGTCAATGGCACGGAGCGCCTTGGTGCAAATGTTGGAGTGGGTCCAGTGGACGCCGCGCTAAAGGCAGTTACAGGAATCCTTGGAGACTATAAATTCAAATTGCGCGATTTCAGGATAGAAGCCATCTCCGGAGGCTCAGATGCCCTCGCTGAAGTGATAATCGGAGTAGAGGATGAGACCGGAAGGGTCGTATCAGCGCGCTCCACGAACGAAGATATTGTCATGGCATCAGTCGAAGCTCTCGTTGCTGCTATAAACCAGCATTTGAGCAAGAGATAACGATCAGCAAGAGGCCTGCTTTTTCGGGAGAGACTTTTTGACATAATCAGTGCAGCTTGCAAGCATTTTTTCGACATCGCCCTGCACGTCCATACCTGCTGCACCCTCATGCCCGCCACCTGTGCCATTATATTTCACACTTATTTCTTCCATCAGCTTTGCGAGATTAACACCTGCGTTGATCGCGCATTTCCTGGCACGGGCGCTCATTTTGACCTGGTCGCCCTCTTTTGATGCCACAAAAGCCACATCAGCACCTATTGAAATGAGATTAGAGGCTGCTGCACCTCCGAATGAGCTAACCTGTGAGGTTACGATCACCCAGTCATCTACCCTTTCTATCACCGAACGCTGGGCAGCTTTCAGGAAAGCGATACGCATCGAAATATCCTGAGGGAAGGTTGATAGGGCGTCCATCACCTCGCTGTATTCGATGCCACTGAGTTCGATAAGTTCTGCCACAGCCTTGAACGAATCAGACGTGGCATGCTTGAAATTCCCTGTATCTGTAATGATGCCTGCAATAAGTGCAAATGCTGCACGCCTCATCACGGGCGCCCCCATGATGTTCAGTACTCCAAGAACTATCTCTGCTGTTGATCTCTTGTTCCTGTGAAGCGAGAACGCCGCATTTTCATTCAGTGAAGTCGTAGAATGATGGTCTATAACTGCATAGTTCTTCAGAAGAAAACCGTTCAACTGCGCAAGTGTGGAAGTATCAACTACAACCACGAGATCATAATCCAGTGCCGGATCAGTTACATATTCGATATTCAACTGCCTTGCTAGAACGGTCGCGACCCTATCGCACCCATCTATGACACCTATGGTGCCACCTATGGCTTCTCTCAGAGCAAAAGCGCTTCCAAGTGCATCAGCGTCTGCATTCCTGTGGCATAAATAGAGGATATTGTGGTAATCCAGCAGTTGATTATAGAATTCTGCTTCGTCAATCTCCATACTATTGCGCAGATGGCGTCCCGATAGCCTGCTTGAGCTGCTCCTGGAGCTGCTGGAACCGTTTCTGAGCTCGCTCTTCCTGGCGTGCAAGGGTCTGCATTCGCAGGTCCAGCGTATCCTTTTTTTCCTTGAGGGATTCTTTTGTCTTGTCTCGTTCTGTTCTGATCAATAGATCCCCGATAGCCCGGTAAACTACTGCATCGGCATCGACTTTTTCAAGCTCCTCAAGAGCAAGGTCAGTCTCTTTCAAGTTTATTTCGACCTGGTTTTTCTGAACAGCTATCGCCTGTGCCTGCTGTTGTATCTGCTGCAACTGAGCAAGCTGGTTCTTGATCTGTGGGGGTAAATCTGTACTCATTTTATTCACCTGTTTCTGCGTGTAGTATTGCCAACCCCTGATTTATAGCTTGTGCATTCACAATGAACTCATCTCGCATGATATCTTAATAAGACGCAGCCAACCATTGAGTGCAGCCCTCATAGAAATGATGTCGTCAGCTTCAACATTTAAAAACAGCATATCATTGTCCAGTCTCAGAGCAGATCTTGTGCGCTGGTACTCCTCCCCCAGTTCAGGCAGCAGCGACTCATAGATTATCCGGCCTTTACTTCCAAGGTCGAACTCGAATTCCGCGAGAATTATCATTTCAGTGGTTTATTGTAAATAAGGACTAATGACCTCTGGACTATTATTTAAAATGTTCACATAATTCATAACTCTTACCCTCCGATTTGGAAATCTTTCTTCAGATCAAGATATTCATTAACCAAGGAAACACT
>JAUSDC010000234.1 GCA_030650845.1 Candidatus Methanoperedens sp. | reverse complement strand
GAGATTGTCGGGTAATCCCTTAAATTCATCGTAAATTCATCCATCGTTTCATGATTTTCAGGATTTTTCAAAAAAAATATGATTTTTTCACCAAAAATCCCTATATGCCCATGATTTACCTCAATATTCCAGATTTTTCCTCACATTTCAACACGGTTTTAGATAGCATACGCTACCAATGACGTTTGCAAGCCTCTTAACATTAACAACGATAGCAGTGATAATGAATTGAATATTCACCTTCGGCAGCCCCCAATATCTTGCTCTTGCCATCCCATGGAATCTCTTCATCTCAGCATGTTTTGGCTCGATATGAGCTCTTTCTTTCATATCATCCTTGAAAGCCTGAGTTTTATTGTATTCCTTTGCCTCCATCATCAATTCATGATGTTTCCCTATCGTGATAGTCCTTCCTTCCTGTTTTGTGCATTGATCTTTTAACGAACACTGCTTACAGATTTCTTTCTTGAAATAGAATATTGTCGTTCCCTCCTTTTCATTATAGTTTGATATCATGGTTCTGTTCCCAGCAGGACATGTTACACCAGTTTTATCCAGAACGAACTTTTCCTGGGATAGAAGCCCGGTTGGATTGAAATCTTCATTTATCGGGGCAACGATCGTAATTCCTCTCTGTAACATCTGATACCTGTTTTCTGCACTTCCGTAATGAGTATCTCCTGCGATCTTTGACGGCTTAGAACTGTTTTCGGTCTTCTCATCCACAAGAGACACAAGAATATTCCCATCGTAAGTGTTACCTGCTGTCCCAATGATGTTTGTCACAAATCCATCATCTGATTTCATTAAATTGGCCTTATATCCCGTGAAAGGTTTAGAATCGGATTTGGCTCCATGCCTTGCATCTTTATCTACGATATTCACCAATTTATCCTTTACATGCTCTTTTTTCTTCTGGATTTTACCTTTTTTTTCTTCAATGTTCTCATTCAATATCTGATTCAATTGTTCGATTTTTATATTGACTGATGGCGATTCCAGTTTTTCTGCTTTGCCCCTTATTGCTCTTGCTTCTTCAACTACTTCAACAAGTTTCTTTTTCTTCTCCTCAAGTTTCAGTGTGTGTATTTTCTCTTTTTTATCAGCGGTCTTTTTTCCTCCCAGTTCCTCGTAAAGTTTGGGATCGATTTTTTCTATTTCTTCCATTATCGCTTTTATTCCCTGCCTTATCAAGCCAATAGTTCCTGGTATTGCAATGTTTGCAATCACATGCGAGGCATCTACGGAATGATTCCCTTTTGCAAAGCCTGCATCTTCTATTTGTTTCAATATTATGAAGAATAGTTTTTTCCATCTATTTTCTCCAAGCCTGTCCCTGAAATCTCCCAGTGCACTGTGATCGTAAGAGTGGTCTTCTATGGGTATTCCTATGAACCATTTTATGATTATATTGTATCGGGCGGCTTCTTCCATGTCTCTGTCTGAGTAATCGTTCAAGTATTGGACGATAGCTGAACGGAACATTATTTCGGGTAAATATATCACTGGTCTGCCTTGATTTTGTGAATAAAGGTCTTTGCAGGCTTCATTTACGAAGGAGAAGTCCACCTGTTTGTTTATCCTGCACAGGATGTGATCTTCGGGGACTAATTTTTCGTAGATTTCTGGTCCATATACAAAGGTTGCTTGGTGGTGGTTTTGGAGAGGAAACATTTAATCACTTTTTATATAGTATTTTTATGTAATATAATCATTCATAGGATATAAATGCTTCGATGCATAATGTTTTTTTAAGAATATTTTGTATTGAAGATCAGGAGATTATAAAAAATGAGGAAAAGTTATCTACTTTTCCGACAATCTC
>JAUSDC010000231.1 GCA_030650845.1 Candidatus Methanoperedens sp. | reverse complement strand
TGAAGGAGAAAAGAGGTCGGGAATTCGGGAAGATGACTGAAAATTTCATCGAAGCAAAGGGAAGCGAAAAATGGCATCTTGACCCTGCCGGGTGCTTTAAGATAGAGATCACAAACGGCGAAATAAAGAATGGGAAGTTCTGCCCTGGAAAAATTGTTGCATGGCATAATGAAATATCGATAGCAGGAGTGACAGCAAAGGAAGTTCTCGACACCATTATCATGCTTGGACTTGTCTCCCGTAATGACCATTCAGCTTATCTTGGAAGAGAACTTATGAAAGCCGAACTTGCCCTGAAATTCAGGAGGAGCTATTCCCAGGATGACGAATTTTGAGCTGATACAAAAATTTTCAGATGATGAGGGAGTGAAAGAACTTCTCTTACGCGCCATTAACAATGAAATGCTGGGTCTCAAAGAGGGAGTTGAGCTTCTTAAATCTTCTGCTCTTAACCTTCTTGGCGCAGCTGCGGATGTTCTTCGTGAGAAGAGTGCAGGCGACCTTGTTACATTCGTTGTGGACAGGAATATCAATTATACCAATATCTGCTCTTCAAAATGCAAATTCTGTGCATTCTACAGGGAGCCCGGGGCAAAGGGTGCGTATGTACTGACACTTGAAGAGATAATGTCAAAGATCGATGAAGCTGTGGGTCTGGGTGCAAAGCAGATATTACTCCAGGGCGGATTGAACCCGGAAATATCAATAGAGTATTATGAAGAAATGCTGCGAATGGTGAAAAAGCGGTTCAATGTCCAGATGCATGCGTTTTCGCCCCCGGAAATAGTGCACATCTCAAAACTGTACGGGGCGGGAATAAAAGAGACCATATCGAGGCTCCACGATGCTGGGCTTGATTCCATACCAGGCGGCGGTGCTGAGATACTTGATGACAGGGTGCGTGGCTTTGTTTCTCCCAACAAGATAGGGTGGAAACAATGGCGAGATGTTATGCTGGCAGCCCATTCACTTGGTATCCCTACCACTGCCACGATGGTCTTTGGGCACGCAGAGACCATTGAAGAGAGGATAAAGCATATTATCCGGATCCGCGAGATGCAGGAAAAATATCACGGTTTCACAGCGTTCATACCCTGGAGTTTCCAGTCAGAGAATACGCAGTTGAGCGGTGCATCTACTGGTGTGGATTATCTGAAGATAGTTGCTATATCACGGATCCTTCTAAACGGGCATATAAGGAACATACAGGCGTCCTGGGTCACGCAAGGGACAGGGGTCGCACAGATTGCTTTGAACTTCGGGGCAAACGACCTTGGCGGGACTATGATAGAGGAAAATGTCGTCCGGGCGGCTGGAGTGGCTTTCCATAGCCAGAGTATTGAGGATTTTGTTCACCTGGCTAAAAAACTGGGGCGTCCGGTTGCGAAGAGAGACACGCTGTATAATATTATAGAGAGTTATCCATCCGTCGTCGGTTAATGAGTTTGATTGGTTCGATATGTATCGTTATCAGAAAAAGGCGCCGCTTTTCTCTGTGTACTCTGTGTACTCTGTGCTCTGGTATGAAAAAAATAGCAACGAACACAACGAACTTGACGAACTCATGCCACCGGAGTTCGTTTTAGTTCGTACCAGTTCGTTGTTATTCATCAGACACCGCCTCTTTTCGCAGCGTGAACATTTCCTTTAACTGCTCGGTCGTCATCTCGGTCAGCCAGCCTTCGCCCGTACCAATTATGTTCTCTG
>JAUSDC010000209.1 GCA_030650845.1 Candidatus Methanoperedens sp. | reverse complement strand
CATGGTGGGGTGTCGCCCGCAGACGAATAACCGAAAGGAGGGTTTAAGGGGGGACAGCGGAATGTCCCCCCTTTCAATTAGCTGTAGCTCTGGATATTTTATGAAATTGGCTGTAGAAAATCTTAAATAACATGTCTAATGCTGAGGTAGAGTCTGATGAAAGGGGCATATTTTCAGTAGCCTCGGTGAAATAAACGGAAGCGTTGTCGAATGTTGCACCATAATTTCCGGCCCAATTCTCCTGGTCATTGCCACGCCTCTCATAGTAAATATAGCGCAGGCCGCTTCCATAGCCTGTGAAATTATATGAGACATTCGCCCAAGTCGTTTCATTTATCGTTTGTAGATCTCCGGTATTGTATGATGCGATAACCGATTGGCTTGCATCCCTGAGCTCTACTTTTATGGAATAATAATCTCTATTGCTAATAGAAACGCCTATCACATAATCATTAATGGACAGGTTTGGTGAACTGTCAAGATAGGCCGTACTGTAATTTTGGATGCTATTGGAAGTCAAATTGATAGTCTGGCTCAAGATTCCCCAATTGTAAGATGAAGTAAAGCTCCTGGTCCCTTCAAGCACATAGGTGGAATCGGACTGCACTGCCCAGCCGTTGCCACCATTAACTACAGTCCAACCTGTGAAATCACCAGTTTCTGAGCCGCCGTTAATTAGAAGATTAGTGTAGGCAGAAGCAGTGGTCGCAACAAAAGAGAAAAATAAAATAAACATCAATACGAATGATACCTTCCTAATTTTCCTCATGTTATTATCAGACAAAAATATCATATTCTTTCTTCTAAAAGTGATCGAATCATTCCATTTCTTAATATCTTGACCCATATATATTCAGTTGCTCCAATTTAATATGTTCTTGACCCATTACATCTACTTGCAGTTACAGGTAAAGCCACTCGTTTTTTCCCTGTAATTATAAATAATCATTATAATTATCATTATAATGTATATATTTTGCTATTGTAGAAAAAAATACAATTTGGCTGACTCAGCAAACATAATATATATTCATAACATCTTCCTAATACTATGATCATAACGCTGCTTACCGATTTTGGAGATATGTATCCCGCATCCATGAAGGGTGTAATTCTCAGTATTGATCCCAATGCGAACATCGTTGACATCTCCCACTCAGTCCTCAGACACAATGTGCGCGCAGGAGCGTTCATGCTGATGGCTTGCGCGAGGTATTTTCCATCAGGGACAGTGCATATTGCGGTGGTTGATCCAGGGGTTGGGACAAAGCGGCGCGCTATTGCCATAAACGCAGTTCCAAAGGATCACGGCAATCATTACTTTATCGGCCCTGATAACGGAATTTTGATCCCGGCTGCAAAAAGTGTTGGGAAGTTCGAGGTATATGAGATAACAAATAAAAAGCTTTTTAATCAAGATGTATCTTCAACTTTTCACGGCAGGGATATATTTGCTCCTGTCGGGGCGCACATATCAAAAGGGATGGATATTGCAGATGTGGGACGAAGGATCTCAGATTTTGTTGACCTGGATTTTGGTAAAGGAAAGAAAATGGGGAATGCAGTCGAAGGGAGGGTGATATTCATTGATGATTTCGGGAATATTGTAACTAACATATCATCAGATCTGATAAGTTTTCAACCAGGCGACATAATGGAAATAGATAAAAAATCCGCTGTATTTCAGAGGTCTTATGGTTTTTGTAAGCACGGTGAACCCCTTGCATTGATAGGGAGCCATGGGTTTCTGGAGCTCGCTGAAAATCAAGGGAGCGCAGCCAACTTTTTTAAAAAAAAACAGGGTGACGAGATTATTATAATTAGATATCCATAATGTACATTATCATCATCAATATTATAGTGAATCTTTTTATAGTTAGAGGATTATAACTCAATATTACCCTCAAATGATCTGGTAATAATATGGTAGTTGCAGAAGAATTCATAAAAAGTTGTACGACATCGCTCGAAGGTAATTTCGGGCAGCTATCACATGAAATTATCAACAAAATATTAATAAAGAAAAATATTACCAATGATTCGAAGATAAATGATCTAAAAGATTTTATCGATCTTATAGAAAAAAATATCAGCGTGTTCTCTGGAAAACATAAGGCTGCAGAAATATGCAATTCCATACGGGCAAAAGCAATACCCCAGTCCGTGAGGATGACCGAAGAGGAAAAATTGGTCGATATGGCCTTAAGTCCTGAACTTGATAAAGAGATCCATACATTCCTGGCAACTCATTCCCTTCCGAACGAGGATGATATTTCAGACTATGCAAAATATTTAACAATGAAATATGGGGGAAATACCAGGGCTCTTGAAAAGGATATCGTAGAAAAGGTCAAGCAGCACGTGAGAGAAGGCATCATGAAAAATATTCTCTCAGGAGAAATTTCCAAATTCCTTGAAAGATATCCCCAGCCAGAGAGATCCGATGTTGATGATTTTATCAAATATATGGGTCTACTAAAATTGAGCCTTGATGAGAATCTGATGAGAGATGAGCTTGAAAAAGAGAGGCTTTATCGCAAATTCCACGAGCCAACTCCTGCGTCAGAAAACAGTGAAATTTCTGAATTCATTACGTATGTAAAATCAAATAATGATAAAGAATCAGTCGAAAAATTGATGCAGACCCAGGGCTTAAGTTATCTTTTTAAAGATGAAAAAGGCGTTTGTGATGAATCCCTTACAGAATTCATGGGGATCGTTAAACCAAGTGAAAGCGACATGAAAGATGCTCTTGAAGGAATGGGTCTTAAGCATCTGATCAAGGGTAAAAAATAAGGGAATTCATGTTTTGACCCGTAGTTACTTACGCAGGAAATAGAAATCATCCGTCTTCTTGATCTCGGGTGAACCTTTCAGTTTGAACAACTGGAATACTCCTATTATGGACAATGTGATCAATATAGCAGTCAGGGTGCGATAAACAACAACTGGAATACCCAGTATCCTGACATCACTATCCAGAAGACCGCCAAACACCGTGTATAAAGCAAAACAGAGTGCTACATAGATAAATCGTTTCTGTTCCTTTTCTCCGACGATTATTTTTATCTTTGTTGAAATTTCAAAAAACGAATATGTTGTGATCAAAGCGCCCAAAAATCCCAGGGTATATCTCTGAGCTGTGTCGGCAACAGTATAATTTATTCCTGAGTTATTATTTGTAAAGTCGATCCCGATGAATATTAGCATCCATACATACATCCATAAAGCTCCAAAAGGCATCCCGCGAAGCCACCTGTATTCTTCAACACCTGCTGAGACCACATTTACACCAAATGCCAGAAGAGCTGTAAAAGAAGATGTTGCAAGCAACAGTTTTATCAGATCAAGAATCCAGGAAGGTTCCAATCCCAGGATCCTGAATATTTCAACGTATTCAGTAAGCCCGTGAAGTAGTGCAAAAATTGCCAGATATTTAAAATCAGAAAGCAATTCTATATGGCTCATCCTGTGTTTCCATAATGCCATCACCAAAAACATTATAATAAAACTTGTTCCATATAAAAGATAAACTGCAAGTTTTACAGATGTGTTGTTCCAGTCAAAAAGATCAAAGTTGATCATCTTAAGTTTCCCTTCCATTCATGAGTTTATTTGCTACCTTTAAGATCTTATCATAGACTTCTTTGGATTTCATAGGATCTTCATAGATCACAACGGCTTCTTTCTCCCTCAATACGAATACCAGATTTACATGTCGACCGTCCTTGATAACGGGAGAACATTTGACGCTCATATTGATTCTAAGCCCGTGCTTGTTCACGGTTGCCAGGTTTCCAGTCCATTCATGTTTTGAATCTTTTATGAAACTGTCTTTATCAAGTGTCTGCGGGCTTTCCGGGTGTATTATTACACTGATATGAAGCTTTGTGATCTCATCAGATGAATATGCATATTTTCTTTCAAATGCCGGATTTACATATCTGATATGGCCGCTCAAATTTGTTATTAATACACAGTCATCCATGCATTTGAGTACAGAGTCGAATATGAGAAGTCTATCCCTATCCTGTGCCAGATCGTTATAATACTGCTTTATGCGGGTCAAAGATCTTACTTTTGCTAATAATTCATATTTATCTACTGGCTTGCTCAGGAAATCATCTGCTCCAGACTCGATGACTTCGAGCTTATCTTCCCCACCTTTAGTCTCTGTAAACATCAATATAGGTATTGATGTGGTATTCGGATTGTTTTTGATCATTTTGCATAATTTAATACCGGTCTTTGCAGGCATCATCATATCAAGCAATATGATGTCTGTTAAGGTCTTTTCTACCTTGATTATGGTATCAATACCACAAAGTGTTTTTACTATTTCATAATCTTTCGATAATATATTTTCAAGTAGTTCAATGTTTGATTGATTATTATCTATTATAAGAATTCTTGGTTTTTTCATGTTACAATTACTGTTTCTCCGATGATAGACCCTTTTTAATTATTATACTAATAATTAGTTTATTTAATTATATAAAAGCTCTCTTTAATTATGAATGTTACTCTATGGTGTCATTAAACCGTTGGATTATTTTACTGAAAGTTCACAAAGGGCAAGTTATATCAGCAGATTACGTTAGCATCGAACTGGTACGAACTTAAAACGAACTCGGATTGTCTTGAGTTTGTTAAAGTTCGTATGGTTCGTTGCTTTACTATCAAATTTTGATGGTGTTTTCAAACGCCATTCCGCTGCTATAGGCATCAGCATCTTTTCATCAGCACCATGTTTATATAGAACTTCAAACATTGATTTGCTCAAAATCAAGACCCGTCATTGTATAATAATTATATATTTATACAATTGTTGGGGATGAACTATACTTATATAAAATTGGAGAATACGTTTATGGCAGCACAACTTGGCGGACAGCCTATCATAATTTTAAGAGAAGGAACCGAGCGAACTCGCGGAAAAGAAGCCCGAAACAATAATATCATGGCTGCAAAAGCCATCGCAGCAGCGGTAAGGACTACCCTTGGACCAAAGGGCATGGATAAGATGCTCGTGGGCGGCAGCATCACGATCACAAATGACGGTGTAACCATTTTAAAAGAACTGGACATTGAACATCCTGCTGCAAAGATGCTTGTGGAAGTGGCAAAGACTATGGACGATGAAGTGGGTGACGGCACCACTACGGCTGCTGTGCTTGCAGGAGAACTGCTCGAACAGGCAGAAGAATTACTGAACCAGGATGTTCATCCCACAAATATCGCAACCGGCTATAGAATGGCCTCAGAAAAAGCAATCGAGCTGTTAAAAGATATCACTCATACTATCACGCAGGATGATGAGGCAGCCCTTTTGAACATTGCACAGACAGCGATGACTGGAAAAGGAGCAGAAAGCTCCAAAGAAAAACTTGCACAGATCGTTGTATCAGCGATTCGGGCAATAGTGGATGAAGAAGATGGAAAAAAGTCAGTTGATATTGATAATATCAAGATCGAGAAAAGAGTGGGAAGAAGTCTGGATGACAGCGAATTGATCAATGGCATCGTGCTTAACAAGGACAGGGCTCAGACCAATATGCCCACAAGAGTAAAAAATGCAAAACTTGCTCTAATTACTCGACCAATAGAATTCAGCAAAATGGAGCTTGAAGCAGAAATAAAGATATCTTCACCTGGTGAGCTTGCCGAGTATCTTGACCGGGAAGAACAGATCGTGAAGGATATAGTTGACAGGATAGCAGCAACAGGAGCGAACGTGGTTCTCTGCCAGCTGGGTATCGAAGATATCGCCCAGTACTTCCTTGCTAAAGCAAATATCCTTGCAGTAGAGCGCGTGGAGAAAAAAGATATTGAAAAAGTAGCGCGTGCAGTGGGTGCAAACCTTATCACAAGCGTAGATGATTTTGAAGTTTCAGATATTGGAAGTGCAGGTCTTGTGGAAATAAAAGGAAAGAGCGAGGACAAGATGCTCTACATTACAGAATGCAGCAATCCTAGAGCTGTATCAATACTTATCCGCGGTGGAACAGAGCATGTAGTGGACAGTACAGAACGTGCTCTTGAAGATGCATTAAGGGCAGTTGGCGTGGTTATCGAAGATGAAAAACTCGTCGCAGGAGCAGGTTCACCTGAAATAGAACTTTCATTGAGGTTGAATGAGTACGCTTCAACGCTGAAAGGAAGAGAACAACTAGCGGTTGCCAAATTCGCAAAAGCCATGGAAGTCATTCCCAGAACTCTGGCTGAGAACGCAGGTCTTGATCCGATCAATATGCTGGCAGAACTCAGGAGCGAGCACGAGAAAGGGAACAAGGATGGCGGACTCAATGTTTATTCGGGAAAAGTCGAGAACATGTGGGAAAATGGTGTTATAGAGCCTCTTCGGGTTAAGACGCAGGCGATATATTCAGCAACAGAAGCTGCCATTATGATATTGAGGATTGACGATGTGCTTGCTGCAACTGGCGGTTCTGGCGGCGCTTCAGGCGGTGGAATGGGAGGGATGGGCGGTATGCCTCCTGGAATGATGATGTAATACTTTCGCACTGCTATCTAATAGTATTAATATCGTCGTAACCCTCATTGAACTGGATTGAGCGACATAAGGTCGTTCTCAATCCTCATCCCCATTTTTTAAAAATTTTCGAAAGCAAAAAAAAAGCAGGAGTTTTTCTCCTACCTTTCCTTGCTGAACACTGCAGCCCTTTTAATTATTTCCATTCTTGATGTACCTTCACCAGTATCCTGAGCCTTTGCCATCTGTTCCATAGCTTCACGAAGTGGTTTTACAACTTCCTTCGGGATCCTTGCAGGTTCTTTTCTTGTCGTGACCTCACCAATGAAAGGACATGTTACACCTGTGAGCACAGCCATAACGCGAACTGCACCTGTAAGATTTTGATCGACCTTTGCACCCCATATCACTCGTTTTGTGTTGGGCACCTTATCCATTATCTGTTCACCTGCGATCGCAACTTCATCAAGGGTCATATCCTCGCCGCCCACGATGTGTATGAGAACGCCGTAAGCAGAGGAAATATCAGTTATATCAAGCAGAGGGGTTGCAAGTGCCTGAGACACTGCTTTTTCAACGCGGTTCGCACCATCGCCTTCTCCTATGCCTATTGAAGCAATTCCTCCTCGTTCCATCACTGCACGAAGATCGGCATAGTCAAGATTGACCAGGCTTGGCTGGGTAATGGTATCTGTCAGGTTCTTTACAAAAGAACCAACAAGTGCATTCGCAACAGCAAGCGCATCTTTCAATGGAAGATTTCCAGCAACTTCCCTTAACTTGGAGTTATCAATGACAACGATCGAATCACATGATTCTGCAAGTGATCTTATTGCTTCGCGGGCTTTTTCCCGCCTTGACATTTCAATAGTGAATGGTATGGTGACACAGGCAATTGTAAGAGCACCAGCTTCCCTTCCTGCTGCTGCAACTACAGGTATGGAACCTGTGCCTGAGCCTCCTCCAAGACCTGCCACAAGGAACAGGAGATTTGTGCCTACCAGTTCCTGTTTTATCTCTTCCAGGTTCTCTCTTGCAGCCTGAGCGCCTCTCTCAGCGTATCCGCCGCAACCGTGCCCCTTGCATAGTTTCTCACCGAGCAGCATTATCTTATCAGCTCTCGTCATCGAAACGAGATGATTTGCATCAGTATTGGCTGCCACTATTCTGCCACCGGTAAGTTTCTTATCCGCAATCCATGTTGCGATGTTACAACCCGCACCACCTAGACCGAAAACGGTCACAGCGGGGCGTGAAGTCTTTGCTTTTTCAAGTAAATCTTCTCTAGACATAATCAGCCTCCGGTATTATTGGCGCTCTGTTACTATTTAAATCCTTTTTATTCAAAACTTACACTTAAACCATCATTTGCTGCGATAGTCTTCACACCTGTTCTTTCAGAGATTAGCATTGCCTGGTGGTCTGGAGATGCTTTGAGAACCTGCAGCCCGAAATGGGTAAGTATAGCTATTTTCGGCTTTATTGATCCGATCAGGTCTGCAGCCTCTTTGATATTCAGATGCCTGATCCTATTATCCGTGGTCATTCTTACGACGTTGATAATAAGAAAATCAACTCCTTGAAAAGCCCGGGCAAGCTCTGGGAAATATTCGGTATCAGGGATATAACCAAGTCTTCTGGAATTGAATTCATATATCGCCCCATAAGTTTCCACCGTGTGCATGTTTCTAATTGGGAATGATATGTTAATGTCGCGAATAGATATTTTCATCCCCTCTTTTATCTCAACTATTTCGGAAAATGGTCTTACATACTGAAGCACTACCGGGTCATTATTCAGGCAGTCCGGTGGAACTATTACGCGTCCACGCCGCTGGAAACCACCTCCAGTCATTGCTTCTATCATGACATTAATGTCGTTGCTGTGGTCTATATGCCTGTGGGAGAGCACTATTGCATCAAGAGAAGAGGGTTTAAGAGCGTGCTTATGCACCATTACAAGGCTTCCAGGCCCCGGATCCTGCAATATATTCACGTCGCCAAGCTTCAGCCAGAATCCTCCGCTATGGCGCATCTGGTTCAGCACTACCATCCTTCCTCCGCCTGACCCGAGAAAAGTTACGCCTGACATTATTTGTAACTATGTTGAACTTATACAAAATATTTTGCTTAAATACTTATTTAACTTAATACGTTCATATACGAATATGGGAGATAGAACCTCAGGTGTTGATATGATCTACCGGTTCGGGAATAAGGAACCTTCAATTTCAAAAAGTGTTTTTATTGCAGAAACAGCATGTATCATCGGGGATGTTTCAATAGGCAATGGGTCAAGTGTCTGGTTCAATTCCGTGATACGCGGTGATAGAGCAAGTATCAGGATCGGTAAAAATTGCAGTATCCAGGATAATGCTGTTATTCACTCTGATGAGAATGATGTAATTATCGGTGATGGCGTGATCATGGGGCATGGAAGCATCGTTCATGGGAACGAGATCAAGAATAATGCACTTATCGGGATGAATGCCACGATACTTCATGGCGCACGGATCGGGGAATACGCAATAGTGGGCGCGGGCGCGCTTGTGCCTCCCAACAAAAAGATCCCTGCGAACACGGTTGTAATGGGTGTTCCCTGCAAAGAAGTAAGGAAAACGAATGACGAAGACATTGAGATAATAGATAGTACTTTGAGAAATTACAGGAAACTAACAGAAGAATATCTTAAAATGAAAGGATGATTATGCGAAATATCCGGATAGAGGAACTGGAAGCAACTCCAATAACTGAGCGAAAAGTCGAAGTTGTAGAAAGAAAAGGGCTTGGACATCCGGACTATATTTGTGATTCAATAATGAACCAGGTATCCGTTGAGCTTTGCAGGGAATATCTTGAACGATTCGGCGTCATCATGCACCACAACATCGATAAGGGAATGCTTGTGGCTGGAGAAGTGAAAACTAAATTCGGTGGGGGCGTGATTCTTAAACCCATGCGCATAATCTTTGGGGACAGGGCGACCTTTGAGGTCGAAGGCGAGATCATAGATGTGAACAATATCGCAATAAATACTGCAAAAAAATGGATGAATGATAACCTGAGATTTGTGAACGCAGATTCAGTTGAGTACCAGCTCGAAATTGCACACGGATCCGCTGAACTCACAGACATATTTAAGCGCAGGGGTGCTATGCTTGGTGCAAATGATACTTCAGCCGCGGTGGGATATGCTCCCATGACGCCTACGGAGAGCCTTGTGCTTGAAACTGAAAAGTATCTTAATTCCCCGGATTTCAAAAGACGATTTCCTGAATCGGGGGAGGATATTAAGGTCATGGGTCTGCGAGAGGGGGGAATGCTGAATCTGACCGTGGCAGACCCGCTTGTGGACAGGTTCATCGGTTCTGATGTAGAATATTTCAGGAAAAAAGATGAACTGCTTGAGGAGATAAAGCTCTATGTAGTAGAACGAACTCAACTTGAGACGTCAGTGGTGTTAAACACGCTTGATCGTGAGGGTCGCGGGATGGGAGGAATATACCTTACAGTCACAGGCACATCGGCAGAGGATGCGGATTCAGGTCAGGTAGGACGCGGGAACCGTGTGAACGGCATCATTCCGCTGAATAGACCGGTGAGCAGTGAAGCAGCAGCAGGCAAGAACCCTGTCAGCCATGTGGGAAAGATATATAACGTGCTCAGCCACAGGATAGCCAATGAGATCTATCTTAATGTACCTGACATCAGGGAAGTTTATGTATGGCTGGTGAGCCAGATAGGTGAACCAATAGATATGCCAAAGATAGCTGCGGCGCAGGTCATAATGGAGCACGGGAGCGTGGATTCTGTGAGAAAAGAAATAAATGAGGTTATCGACAGGGAGCTTGCTAACATCCAGGCTTTCTGCATGGAACTGGCGTATGGGAAGATACAGGTGTGTTAGACAGAATTTTAGACACAACTTTTATGTGCGCAAAAACCCAGATAGTCTGATGAGGAAAAAATGACAATATCAAAAGAAAACACAATAGAAGAAGTAGTGACAAAATATCCGGAATCAGTAATGGTATTCATGAAACACGGTCTCCACTGCGTTGGATGCCATGTATCAGCCTTCGAAAGCATTGAAGAAGGTGCAATGGCGCACGGGATCGATGTGGACGCCCTCGTTGCAGACTTAAATAAGATCACCCAGCCAAAGAAAAAATAGAATATTTTTTCTTTCTATAGAAAATTCTTTATCAGATCATCTTTTGTGGACGAATTTGAGTTGCCGTCATTGATCCTGATTATTTTTTGAGCTTTTCTTTTTCCCGACGGGCACTTTGAGCACTCATAAACAAAATGGATAAACCCGGTATCGGGATTCTCCACTGTCTTTACATGCTCATATTCGGTATGACAGTCAGGACATTTTCCCACTACAGGAACGTTCTCATTGCAATGATGACAAAGGGTGATAACCACATCTATGACTTCATTCTTTGGGTTTATTGCAGAAATGGTGTATGAGTCAGATTCAGCAGGCATGTTCCAATCTCTTAATAATCCAGAACTATATTTAAAGCTTATGGATTTATTACGGTAATGGCAAAAACTTGCAAAACAAAAGCTTTATTCCTTTTAATGCAGTAGTGGAAGCGAGGTGAATAGTTTGACGGTACATCCACCATCATTCAAAATTGATTTTTCACGTGCTATTCAAAACGCTTGTTTAAACTGTGGTGACAAACACCAGGCAGATTGCCCTGTGGGGATGGCAAAAGCGCAGATAAAGAGCACAAACGATCTTTTAATTCAATTCTACAGAACAAAGTAGACCAAAACCTATTATATTCCTGGAAGCATTAGAGCCTCCCGTGATGAATATAGCAGTGCTTGTTTCTGGAAGAGGCTCGAATCTTCAGGCAATGATAGACAGCATTGAAAATGGATACCTCAAGGCGCGAATTTGCGCAGTGGTGAGCGATATAGGAGATGCCTATGCTCTGGAACGAGCACGAAAACATGGGATAGAGGCTGTTTTTATAGATCCTGAAAAATACTCTTCAAAGGATATGTATGAAAAACAGGTTCTGACTGTTCTTAAAAAACAGAATGCAGAACTTATCATTCTTGCAGGTTATATGAAAATCCTTGGAAAAACCCTGCTGCAATCATACAAAGACCGCATACTCAACATTCATCCCGCGCTTCTTCCTGCATTTGCCGGGCTCCATGCTCAGAAGCAGGCATTCGATCATGGAGTGAAAGTGGCTGGATGTACAGTTCATTTCGTTGACGAGAAACTTGACGGCGGCGCGATAATCATGCAGCGCTGCGTTGAAGTGAAAGAGGACGACACTGATGAGACTCTCGCTGACAGGATACTTGAACAGGAGCACAAGATTTATCCCGAAGCTGTGAAATTATTTGTCGAAAATCGCCTGAGAATAGAAGGACGAAAAGTTAAGATATTACGATCATAAAAAAAGGAATAATTATGCCATTAAAGACGATCGACCCTGAAATTTACGAAATAATCCGACATGAAGTCGAGAGACAGAGGAACAAACTGAACCTGATAGCTTCTGAAAACTACGCAAGCCGCGCTGTGCTCCAGGCGCAGGGTTCTGTAATGACTAACAAGTATGCTGAGGGATATTCTGGAAAAAGGTATTACGGAGGATGCGAGTTCGTTGACATGGCTGAGAACCTGGCAATAGAGCGCGCAAAGAAGCTTTTCGGGGCAGAGCATATCAATGTCCAGCCGCATTCAGGCTCACAGGCTAATATGGCTGTTTATTTTGCCGTTCTAAAACATGGCGACACTATTATGAGCATGGACCTGTCGCACGGGGGGCATCTTTCACATGGAAGCCCGGTCAACTTTTCAGGAAAACTGTTCAATATCATCCCGTACGGTGTTTCAAGGGAAACAAGGGCGATTGATTACGATTCTCTTATGGAAATTGCCAGAAAACACAAGCCTAAACTTATTGTTTCAGGTGCAAGCGCATACCCGAGAGAGCTTGATTTCAAGCGGTTCCGAGAGATAGCCGATGAAGTCGGAGCGCTGCTTGTGGCAGATATCGCGCATATTGCAGGACTTGTGGTGGCAAAGATCCATTGCGACCCTGTACCTTATGCTGATTTTGTCACGACTACAACGCACAAGACCCTGCGAGGTCCGCGCGGCGGTATGATCATGTGCAGGGAAGAATATGCCAAAGAAATTGATAAGTCAGTATTTCCAGGGATCCAGGGCGGACCTCTCATGCATGTGATAGCGGCAAAAGCTGTTGCTTTCAAGGAAGCTATGAGCAGGGATTTTGTTGATTACCAGACACAGATCGTGAAAAATGCAAAAAAGATCGCCAACGAACTTGCGATAAGGGGAAATGAGATCGTTTCAGGCGGCACGGATAATCACCTTATGCTGGTTGACCTCACGCCCCAGAATATCACAGGCAAGGACGCGGAGGCAAAACTTGGCGAAGCAGGCATCATTCTGAACAAGAACACCATACCTTTTGAGACGAGAAGCCCGTTCATCACAAGCGGTATCCGCATCGGGACACCTGCCGCGACAACGCGTGGGATGAAAGAAAAAGAAATGGTCAACATTGCAGATGCTATTGATGTTGTTATTAAGAACATGAACGATGCAGGCAGGATAAAAGAAGTAAAGAGAGATATCCTTGAACTGTGTAACCAGTTCCCGATCCCGTACGAGTGAGGTCATTTAATGGAGCCGCTTCCTGAGGTCACTGACCCGCGAGTTATTGATGGCAAAAAGCTGGCACAGGGTATAGAAGCTGGTGTCAAAAAAGATGTGGAACAGTTCGTAACAGAAACTGGTATAAAACCCGCACTTGCGACGATACTTGTTGGCGAGCATCCTCCTTCAAAATTATATGTGAAGCTCAAACACTGGGCATGCAAGCGCGTGGGGATCGCATCAGAAGATCATAAGTTCCCAGCAGAAACAGCACAGGAAGAAATAATCCGGATTATCGAAACGCTGAACAGCAGACCGGAAATTCATGGAATACTTGTGCAACTTCCCCTTCCAAAACATATCGATGAACGCGAAGTGATGATGCGTATATCCCCGGAAAAGGACGTGGATGGCTTCAATCCGCTCAACATGGGGAAAATGCTTATCGGTCGCGAGGGTTTTGTGCCATGTACCCCAAAAGGCATTATCAGAGCGCTTGAGGAATTCAATATCGATCCTCAGGGGAAGGAAGTTGTAGTTGTTGGGCACAGCAACGTTGTCGGAAAACCGGCTGCTATGATGCTCCTTAACCGCAACGCAACAGTCAGGATATGTCATGTTTTTACAACAGACCTCATGAGCAAGACTTCAAAAGCAGATATCCTCATCGTTGCTACAGGTGTTCGAGGGCTGATAAAAGCCGATCATGTGAAGCAGGGTGCCATTGTGTTCGATGTTGGGATCACATGGCAGGACGAGAGAGTTTACGGAGACGTGGACTTTGATGATGTACTTCCAAAGGTAAAACTGATATCTCCGGTACCCGGGGGTGTTGGTCCAATGACTATAGCCATACTTATGGAGCATACGCTCATGGCCGCAAAGATGCAGGGAGATGAATTATGACAGTTCGGACAGGAGAAAAAGCAAAAGATATCGCTTTAGAAGATCAGGATGGGAAAGAGATCCATCTTTCGGATTTCAGAGGAAGAAAAGTATTGCTGTCTTTCCAAAGGAACTTGGCATCAAGGATACAAAGTTGCTTTCTGATTTCTGGCCTCACGGTGAAGCCGCGCAGTCGTATGGTATATTCAGGGAAAAAGAAGGATTCTCAGAGAGGGCTAATATAATCGTGGATGAAAAAGGACTGGTTTCTTTTGTAAAGGTCTATCCAATATCGCAATTGCCCGATATTGAGGAGATAATCAGGGCTCTGGAAGGATAATGTTATGAGGCCTGTAGCTATCGTTTTCATTAACTAAGTCTTATATACATCTTCAGGCTCAAATAATTTTTCACCCACTACTTTTCCCTCGATCGTCCTGTAGAAACACGATCTGTAGCCAGTATGGCATGCTCCTCCTATCTGTTCCACCTTGAGCAGTACCGCATCCGCATCGCAGTCGATCAAAATATCATGGATTATCTGTTCATGACCTGAACTCTCCCCCTTTTTCCAGAGCTTGCGCCTGCTTCGGCTCCAGTAATATGATCTTTTTGTTTCTATGGTCTTTTTCAGGGCTTCCTTATCCATGAATGCAACCATGAGAACCTCGCCAGTTTTATAGTCCTGGGCAATGGCTGTAACTAGTCCGTTCTCAAATTTAAGGTCGTTTATATTCATAGTGACGTCTCAAGATATCTGCATACTTAAAAATTTATCCTGAACATATTGCGCAAGAATATAAGATACAGTCTAAATAAACAGCGAACTGGTACGAACTGATACGAACTCTTGCAGCCTGAGTTCGTCCGAGTTCGTATTTGTTAGTTGTTAATGTCTATGCTATTGTTATTTTTCATCGTAATTTTTTCTTCTCAATCCACTCCTCCACCACATCCTCCAGCCTGACATCCACTTCCTCGATCCTGTACTTTGCCCTCACTACAGGTTTGTTCAGAGAGAGTAATCTTTCAAGGTCAATGGGCGTTCCTGCAATGACAGTATCGCAATCAGCAGCGTTTATAGTCTCCTCAAGTTCTTCTACCTGGACAGGGCTGTATCCCATGGCTGGAAGCACAGAACCAAGATGAGGAAAATCCTCATACAATTTCAATATCGAGCCCACGGCATGAGAGCGAGGGTCAACCACTTCTTTAGCCCCGAATTTTTTCGCTGCAATGACACCGGCGCCGAAAGCCATGCCGCCGTGGGTGAGCGTGGGTCCGTCCTCCACAGCAAGGACGCGCTTTCCTTTTATCAATTCGGGTCTATCTACAGTTATCACGGAATTGGCTTTAATTATAGTTGCTTTCTCATTTACTGATCTAATATTCTTAATGACCAGTTCCACATCCTCCTTTCTGGCAGAATCTACCTTGTTAACGATAACCACATCAGCAAGCCGCACGTTCACGTTCCCGGGATAATATGTCAGTTCATGTCCTGCCCTGTGGGGGTCTGCGATAACGATATGGAGGTCGGGCTTATAGAACGGGATGTCGTTGTTCCCCCCGTCCCAGATAATAATATCAGCTTCCTTTTGTGCACTTTCAAGGATCTTCTTATAGTCAACCCCGCTGTAGACCACGCTGCCACAGCAAATATATTGCTCATATTCTTCTCTTTCTTCAATGGTGCATTCTTGCTTTATGCAGTCTTCCATCCTGGCAAAACGCTGGCATTCCTGTTTATTTAGATCTCCATACGGCATAGGATGCCGCACCACCACGACCTTGAACCCTTTTCTTTTCAATATGTCAAGCAATTTTTGCGAGGTGGGGCTCTTGCCTGCGCCGGTCCTCACAGCACAAACCGATATCACGGGTTTTATTGACCGCAACATGGTACTTTGCGTCCCCATCAACCTGAAATCTGCACCCGCCGCCAAAACAAGAGAGGCTTTCTGCATAACGGTCTCATGAGAAAGGTCAGAATAAGCAAGGATCACCTGATCAATATGTTTTTCTTTTATTAACCTGGCGAGTTCTTCTTCAGGATATATCGGGATGCCTTTCTTATATAGCCCCCCTGCCAGTTCCTTTGGGTAACCGCGTTCTGCGATACCCGGTATCTGCGCGGCTGTGAATGCCACGACCTCATAATCATCGTTGTCTCTGAAGAATACGTTGAAATTATGAAAATCACGCCCTGCTGCGCCCATTATTATTACTTTCGTTCTCAAGGAAATGCCTCTATATTTTATTGATCTATGTCAATTTAACTTTATTGTTATACTTGCAGGAATTCATATTTTTTATTTTCACCAAAATGATTATGCTTGCCGTGAACAATACCCGTGCAGGCAAATGAACATAACCAAAATATCAGGACGTGTCTGGAAGTTCAAAGATAACATAGATACCGATGTAATTATTCCGGGAAAATACCTGCGCACCACTGACATGAGCGTATTTGCATCACATGTCCTGGAAGGAGTTGATCCCGGATTCTCAAAGAAAGTGAAAAAAGGCGACATCATCGTGGCAGGCAAGAACTTCGGCTGCGGATCATCACGAGAACAGGCGCCACTTGCTCTAAAACATGCAGGAGTGGCATGTATCGTCGCTGAATCCTTCGCACGGATATTTTTCAGGAATGCCATAAACGTGGGACTGCCCATAATTGAGGCAAAGATAGAATGTGAAGAGGGGGAAATCGTCGATATTGACTTTGAGAATGGAATTATCAAAACTAAATATGCGTCATATACAGGAACGAAAATTCCCGATTTCCTGCGAGAGATACTGGCAGATGGAGGGCTTGTGGAACACCACAAAAAGAAGGTGATACAGTGATATTTCCTGCGGATTACAAAAGTGTCGGCGTTACGAGGACGGACCCTTTTGAGAGAATAGGTTGCCCGATTTATTTTTCAACGGAATACCTTATTGCCGACCTGCCTTCAGGTTATTCCATATATAAAGCAAAAAGCGAGGGTGAAGGGCTGCTGCGCAGGCTGGTCTCACTTGAATTGTTAGCCAAAGGGAACCAGATCAAAAAATTCAGTGAAAAACTTGATGCACATGACAGGACGAGGCTTATAGTATCTGCTCTTACGATGTGCAAAAGCACATTGAGCACAATAATTTTTGAAGGTATGGACAGGCATATCACTTTCGTGCACGAACCAAGTCTTCATGAAGTCATGGAGATTGAAATAATTGACATCATGCCCCCTGAGCCTCCGTGGCTTGCTTCTGCGATAGACAGGCTCGTCCTGAGCGGCATACTTGGCGAACTGAACATAAGGTTCACAAAGAAACTTATCGACCTGCGGCAGTTCGAAGGGGATAAGACCGTCTTCCCATGTTATGCTTCAGAACTTAAAGGAAAATACCTTGACACTGATATTGATATCGAGGATAACTCAGAACTTGTGGGATGCGATATCTCAAAACAGATATTCGAGCTGAGGTTCCCCGGGCTCACGTATAAACATATCAACATGTGCCCTCTCAAGGCTGAACTGTACATGCCCTCAAAGCCGTTTATCACAAGGTGCTGCCAGAGCAAAAAATCAGGTATGGTAAACATAAATGGCATAGACGGCGCTGTGGTTCACTGGGGTGCGTCAGAGTATGATATCGTGGATGCGATAAGGATGCTGGTCAGGGTTCTTAAAGGAAATTCAGATAACGATAAAAATGGTGTGAAATGAAGCTTGCTGTTGTACCCGGTGACGGCATTGGCAAAGAGGTCATGCCAGCGGCGCTGTCAGTGCTTGATGCTTTTGGTCTCGATATGGAACAGATACCAATCGAGATCGGGTATGGAAAATGGGAGCGCACTGGAAGCGCGCTGACAGACGAGGATATCAGCATAATAAAAGACTGTGATTGTGTGCTATTTGGAGCAATCACAACTCCTCCTGATCCGAATTATAAAAGCGTGCTGTTACGAATTCGCAAGGAACTTGATCTATATGCGAACATCCGTCCATTTTCACCCCTGGCGAACGTCAAATTACCGTGCAATAAAAAAGTGTTCGATCTTGTTATTGTCAGGGAAAATACTGAAGGCATGTATTCTGGTGTTGAAGAACTGCATGAAGACGCGGCTTATACTACAAGGGTCATTACCCGAAAAGGAAGCGAGAGAATAGCGCAAACCGCCTGCACAATAGCAAAAAAGAGAAAAAACCAGGTTACGATTGTTCATAAAGCCAATGTAATGAAATCAGATTCATTTTTCCGAGATGTCTGCAAAGGTGTTGCAAACAGGAACGGAGTATCATACATTGAAATGCTGGTCGATGCAATGGCGTACGACATTGTACTTCGGCCCGAAAAGTATGATGTGTTGGTGACCACAAATCTTTTTGGGGATATCCTGAGCGATGTGGCTGCAGCCGTATCAGGAGGGCTTGGTCTTTGTCCGAGCGCCAACATCGGGGACAGATATGCGCTCTTTGAGCCAATACACGGCAGCGCTCCTGATATTGCAGGAAAAGGGATCGCAAATCCGATAGCTTCTATTTTGAGCGTAAGGATGATGCTTCAATGGATGGGGTATGAGACCGAAGCTGAAATTCTCAAAAAAGCTGTTGATTCAGTCATTGCCATAGGCATAGTTACCCCTGACCTTGGTGGGTCTTATTCAACAAAGGATGTATCAGAAGCGATATCAAAAAATATAAGTGTTCTTAAAACTTATTAGAGTGTGGGTAATAAAAACGGTAAATCGGATATGAAAGATAAGAAAAAGGTGGTGAAGGGAGAGCGTCAGCTTTTAGAAGTAGATTATAACCGATCAAAAGCGATCATTCAAGCCATTGGTGACGGTATAATGATCCAGGATATTGATTATAAGATCCTTTATCAAAATCATATCCATAAGGATCAATATGGGGACAAAGTTGGTGAATACTGTTATAAAATATATGGCAGCGGCGAGATATGCGAAGGATGCCCTCTTGAATTGTCATTCAGGGATGGAGAAATTCATAATGCTGAAAAAAAGGTTGTTAGGGATCACGAAAATTTTTATTATGAATTTACGACATCACCTTTAAGGGATCCTACTGGAAAGATAATTGCAGGAATCAAAGTTATCAGAGATGTTTCAGAACGAAGGCGTGCGGAAGAGGGGCTAAAGGAGAATGAGCAATTCATGGAAAGTATCTTTGCCAGTATCCAGGATGGCATTGGTGTTATTGACAAAGATATGAATATTGTCAGGGTAAATCAGACAGCTCATAAGTGGTATCCTGAAACTTCATCATTTATTGGAAAAAAATGTTTCGAAGCATTTCACGCAAGGGGCGAGCCATGCGAGATATGCCCTTCCTTAAGAACACTCAAGACTGGGGCATCAGCTTTCGATATTGTCCCCAAACATGATAAGGATGGTAACAAAGTAGGATGGATAGAAATCAATAGTTTCCCATGGATAGACACATCCACAGGGGAGATGAAAGGAGTTATAGAACATGTGCGTGACATCACAGATCGAAAGAAAACAGAAGAGAGGTATAAGTTGTTTTCAGAAGCTGTTGAAGAAGCGCCTGATGGCGTTCAGATCGTAGACCTTAATGGATTTATAACCTACTCCAACAGGGCTGTTGAAGAAATATACGGGATCACTCAGGAGGAATTTTTGGGAAAGCATGTGAATGACATGAACGTTGATCCTGAGTTTGCGGGCAGAGTTATCTTACCATCAATAATGGAGACCGGGCACTGGGTCGGAGAATTAATGGTAAAACATAAGGGTGGGTATGCATTTCCGATCTTATTGAATACTTCAATGGTTAAGGACAGTGAAGGTAAACCGATAGCAATGGTCGGTATCATCAGGGACATGACAGAGCGCATGCTATTTGAAAAAGCTCTGAAAGACAGCGAGGAACAGTATCGAAGTCTTTTTGAGGCATCCCCGGTCTCGCTCTGGGAGGAAGATAGCTCACAGGTCAAAAAATATATTGATGATTTACAGAATAAAGGAGTGAAGGATTTCAGAACATATTTCGAGTCGCATCCAGAGGACGTCGAACGCTGCGCAAAAATGGTGAAAGTCGTGAACGTCAACAAAGCCTCACTTTCCATTTTCAAGGCGCAGAGCAAAGAAGAACTTCTCCGAGGTATACACAAGATATTTACCGAGCATTCTTTTGATGTATTCAGAGAAGAACTTGCTGCAATTGCAGATGGTATAACCTGGTTTGAAGGAGAGGATTTTGTCAGAACTCTTGCAGGGGACGTGTTGAATGTATTCCTGAAATGGTCGGTAGCGCCAGGTTATGAAAAAACATATTCCCGGAGGATCGTTTCAATTATTGATATCACTGAGCGCAAGCGAATAGAAGAATCGATAAAAAAATACAATAGAAAGCTTGAAGAATCAAACCGCATGAAAGAATTGTTCATTGACATAATGCATCACGACCTTATGAATCCACTTGCCACTGCCAGCGGTTTTGCCGAACTTCTAAAGGATGATGAGGACTGCAATATAATGTATATTGAGACCATTGAGAAAAACCTTTTAAAAGCCATGGATCTTATCGAATGCGCAACCAGATTTTCCAGGATCGACAGTCTTGACCGTATTGAGTTCAGCGATCTGGATCTGACTGAAGTGATCAATGAAGTCATAGAAAATCTGCGTCCTTCGGCACAAAAAGCTGGTATGGAAATCGAAAACACGATATCCGGAAGCATGCCTGTAAAAGCAAATAGAATAATCGAAGAGGTCTTTTCCAACCTAATTTCTAACGCGATAAAATATGCACAGAATGGCAAGAAGATCATTGTAAAAGCAGAAGACCGAGACCCATTCTGGAATATAATGATAATTGATTTCGGGGAAGGCTTAAGACAAATCGACAAGACGGTTATTTTTGACAGGTTCTGCAGACTGGATAAGAAAGGGGTAAAAGGTTCTGGATTGGGACTGGCAATTGCAAAAAAAGTTGTGGAACTGCATAAAGGTGGTATTGGAGTTGAAGACAATCCAAAAGGTGGAGCTGTTTTTATAGTGGAGATACCGAAATTAGAATACCTGGATCAGGTTCATTAAAGCCAGCGCCACCACTCCTGCAAGAAGCGGAGATATTAACCACGCGATCAGTATCTTCTTTACAACTTCACCTCTTACAATATGCATCCCGCTGTTGGCACACCCAATGCCAATGATCCCAGCAGACACTATCTCACCCAGAGAGACCGGGACTCCCAGTATTGATGCCACATGGACTATGATAGCTGATGTGAACTCAACAAATGTGGCGCGGATGATGCATAGTTCGGTTATCTCTTTTCCTACGGTATCAAGAACCCTGCCGCCCATGATCAGTGCTCCAAAACCGATCGTTATACCGCCCAGGACTGAGCCCCAAAACGGATCAATGAGACCTGCTCCCACAAATGGTCCCACTGCATTTGCTGCATTGTTCGCTCCAGCTGAGTATGCTACATAGCAGCCTGATATAGTGAGCATCAGATAGAGAAATTTCTTTATTGATGCTTCTGATTTGCTGTGATCAGCAAGCCACAGGAGAATGTCAGTGTAGAAATATTTTCCAAGAATGTATGCAAGGAGCCATGCAAGGATCGGCGTGACTACCCACCAGCTTACAATATATCCGAGAAGGGGCAGATTTATTGTTGATGAGCCATAGAAAATCCCTATCCCGACCACTGAACCCACGGCAGCCTGGCTTGTGGAAATGGGGATCCGCAACAGGTTGGCAAGAAATACAGTTATACCTGATGCTGCCACTGCTACAATGGCGCCTGTAAGCAGTATGGTTCCTGGAGCAAGGATTCCGTTCCCGAGCGTTTTTATCACTGCCCCGCCGCTAAGCACAGCTCCTAGAAGGGAAAAGACGCCAATCAATAAGACTGCCTGGTTCTTGGTCCTGACCTTTGCGCCATACGCAGCACCCATTGCTGCAGCTGCATTATTTCCGCCAATATTCAGTCCCATGAAAATTGCGACTAAATAAGCGAATAACTGAGTGATCATTATGGCTTCCTCAAATCATATGATATTATTTAAAATGTAATGATACAGGCAAAAATAGTCTCGATCATTACATGCTGGATAACAACCGGTTTATAAGCTCTTTGCCTTTATCAGTATTAAATATCGGTGAGTCCCACTCCTGAACTATCTTTGTCCGTAGGGTCGTTACATCAATGTTTTTTACTGGATCAAATCCTGTTTTATCATATATTTCCCGAAAGACCAGAACACCACATCTTTGCCATGCAGGTGTTTCTGCAAGATTGACCCCATGCTGGAATACAAGCTCATGGATCGTGCTTGCTTTCATGTTCCTGAGTTTCATGGCAGCTTCGTTCTCAGATAGGCCGGTCTTTCGAAGAGTATAATAGCCGTATGAGCTTACATGATTTCTCCAGGTCTCAGCCTGTCTCCATACCAGGTACCTGTAGATGTCCTCTTTTCCAAGCGGAATTATGCGCGAATCAAATGAGATCGGTTTTTCCATCTTAAGTTCTATAGCAAGCGCTGAGGAAAAAAAGCTCGGGATAATAGAATCTATTTTCTCTATCCTGTAATTGTACGACATTTCAGAAAAAAAAAGACTGATCTCATCCGAAAAAGTGAACGCCAATATGGGATTTAACCCGCTATCCCTGAAGAAGCGTTCCACACAATCTGTTATTGCTTTTGCAAATCTTTCATCGTATGGCTTTTTAAAGTCTGAAAGGGCATGACGAAACCCCCTGCCATCGATCCTGACAGCGAAAGGAGGGAAAACCCGAAGGTCAGAGTAAATTTCTCTTTCCTTCATCTCCCTGTCTGAAAAAACATCACTCACGATCTATTGTTCTACGTCTTCATCAGGGATCTCATATTCTTCTGCAGCTGGTTCTTCTTTTTTGAACTGATCTTTTACATGTCTGATGATAACAACGTCGCCCACCGCAGTAACCCATCTGTATGGAATTACAACTCCATTTTTTGCAGCATCGAACATTTCCGGGTTCAATCGTGAAACCGCCAGTCCCGCCACTTTTCTCTCGTTCACTTCAAGGACAACATCGTTTACTTTACCGATATATATCCCTCTGTCTGTATAAACATTCAAACCGAACATCGTTGAAACTTCTGCCTGCATCAAATCACCTTGACTTGAATATGAATGATAGCAATATATAGTTTATTGATTTTTCAAGCAAAAAACATTTGTTTTTATAAAAAATTATGGGCAGAGGCGCCGATTCGACCGGATCGACAGGATTTACAGGATAATTTTTGATCCCATCATGTCGATCCTGTAAATCCTGTCTGAAATACAGAAGTTTAATATTATGGTCATATTAATAAGGCACCAGATGCCATCCACAGAAGATATCAAACTTATCATAAAGAAATATGCCCTGCAAAACGCTGTCAAATATAACAAGACACCACAGGCTGGAGCAGTTATGGGTAAAGTCATGGCGCAGCCTGAACTTCGTTCCATGGCTAAAGAGATCACTGTTCTTGTTAACGAAGTCCTCGCTGAGATTGATCAAATGTCGCCTGAAGCGCGGGGGGAGGAATTGAATAAGATTGCGCCTGAACTCATCGCAGAACTGAAAGAAAAGAAAGAGCCAGAGAAAGGTTTGCCTCCGCTTGAAATCAAAGGCGCTCTTGTCATGAGGTTCGCGCCAAATCCCAATGGTCCTCCAACGCTTGGAAGTGCGCGCGGGATAGTGGTAAATTCCGAATACACGAAGAAGTATAATGGCAAACTGATTATCCGTTTTGACGATACAGATCCTGCGACCAAGCGCCCGATGCTTGAAGCTTATACATGGTATCTTGAGGACTGCGAATGGCTGGGAGCAAAGCCGGATGAAGTGGTTATTGCATCTGACAGGATACCTGAATATTATGAGGTAGCTGAAGAACTTATACGAAGGGGCGGGGCTTATGTCTGTTTCTGCGAGCAGGAAGTGTTCAAAGCTTTGAAGGATGAGAAGAAAGCATGTCAGCACAGGAATGAAAAACCGCAAAAGAACCTTGAATCCTGGAAAAAGATGCTTGAAGGTGAATACAAAGAGCAGGAAGCAGTGCTGCGCATCAAGACCGATATAGCTCACAAAGATCCGGCAATCCGCGACTGGGTGGCATTTCGAATAATAAAGACCCCGCATCCCAGGCCTGAAGTGGGCGACAAATACTGCGTCTGGCCGCTTCTGGATTTTGAAGGCGCAGTGGAAGATCATCTTCTTGGGACAACATTGATCATACGTGGAAAAGATCTGACAGACAGCGAAACGCGTCAGAGGTATGTTTATAAATACATGGGCTGGACGTACCCTGAAACCATGCACTGGGGTCGGGTCCAGATACATGAGTTCGGGAAACTCAGTACGAGCGGGATCAAAAAAGCGATAGCAGAAGGTCAGTACTCTGGCTGGGATGACCCGCGCCTTCCAACGATCAGGGCGATAAAGCGAAGGGGCATACTCCCAGAGGCTCTACGCAAGTTCATGCTTGATCTTGGGCTTGGAGAAACTGATATCAGTCTCAGTCTGGATACTCTGTATGCAGAAAATCGCAAGATCATCGATCCTGTTGCGAACAGGTATTTCTTTGTATGGGATCCTGTCGAACTTGAAGTAGAAGATGCAGAACCGAAAATAGCGAAAGCTCCGATTCATCCAACCCGCGGAGGGCTCAGGGAGATACCTGCAGGAACAACTGTTTATATCACAGGGAATGATGCGGAGAGTCTCAAAATAGGTGAGCGCCTGAGGTTAAAAGACCTGTATAATATCGAAGTGACCGATATTTCTCCGCTAAAGGTGAAGTTTATCGGGACTGATATGGATCTTGTGAAGAAGGAGAAGGCGCGTATTATTCACTGGGCTCCGCTTGATGGATTGAAGGTAAGGGTCTTATCTCCTGAGAGAGAATTTATCGGTGTCGGGGAGCGCGGGATGGAGAAAGAGGTAGATAAGGTCGTTCAATTCGAGAGGTTCGGCTTCGTAAGGATTGATAGCGTGAACGGGGATGAGGTTGTGGCTTATTTTACGCATAAGTAACAAAAAAAGGTTGGTTTATGCCCTTGTTTTTCAAGCCTGAGCCTCATCAACCGCTTCTTTCTGCTGGTTTTCAAGCTGTCCAATATCGAGTTTCTTCATAATCATACCTACAAAATTGCTGGAATATGTCGGTGTGATTCTTGGGCATGATTTGGGTATAATCTTGGAAAATTGATTTATATGTTAGAACATGTTTTGTCATTAGAGGAACCGCACCACCAAATTTCGTATCATCCTATCCTATCCAACGAAATTATTTCTATTTTTGGTTCCTCAATATATGTTACAATTACTGATAGGATTATTTATGATGCAAAGGCATCGTAATTGCGAGCTTTTTATTGCCCAGGTAGATGCTTTCTTGATTATTTCAAGCAAAGTATATATAATAGATATACTATAATAATAATAATTATCATTGATTGAAGGATTGAATGGCGGCAATTCAACGAGATATAACTGAGCGCACGGAGGTAGAGGATGCACTTAGAAAAGAAAAAGCGTTCACTGAAAGTGCATTAAATTCTTTGCAAGATGTATTTTATGTATTTGACTTGAATGGCAGATTATTGAGATGGAACAAATCACTCAGTGCTATTACAGGCTATAGCGATGAAGAAATATCTTTAAAGGAACCTACAGACTTTTTCCTGGGAGAAGATATCCAGCGCATCTCGAATGCTATAGAAATGACGATGAAGAATGGAACTACGAGAGTCGAAGCTGAGTTGATCACAAAGAATGGGGAGCATATCGATTACGAGTTTACTGGGACGCTGCTTAAGGACTGCGATGGTAAACCTCAAGGCATCAGCGGGGTAGGCAGAGATATTTCTGAGCGAAAGAGGATGCAGTTAGAATATAAAACTATACTCCACTCCGCCATGGATGGTTTTTATGTTACTGATTCGCAGGGGCGCATTTTGGATGTCAATGATTCCTATTGCTCTCTGATAGGTTATAGTCGCGAAGAATTGCTAAATATGAACCTAAGGGATATCGAAGCAATAGAAACAGAGGAAATGATTGCCGAACGCATTCATCGAATTTTAAAGGTTGGCTGGGATCGCTTCGAAACTCGTCACAAATGCAAGGATGGCAGAATTGTTGAAATTGAAGCCAGTGTTAATTATAATAAGGCTGGGGGTGGAAAGTTCTTTGTATTTATGCATGACATCACCAAGCGCATACTAGTTCAACAAGGATATAAGGAAAGTGAAGCCAGGCTTTCCGAAGCACAGAGGATCGCACATATTGGGAATTGGGAATGGAATGTGAAAACAAATGAATTGTACTGGTCTGCTGAAAACTACAAAATTTTTGGACTGTCCCCAACAATCAGCCCTTCGTTTGAAGGATTCTTGAATACGATTCATCATGATGATTTGGAATTTGTAAAAAAATCAATTGATGAAGCATTACATGGTAAACAGTATGACATTGATATACGCATAATAAAACCTGACGGTACTGATTGTTATCTTCACGCCACGGGAATAGTTAATTTTGATGAAGAAGGCAATCCGATCAGAATGTTCGGAACTGTGCAGGACATAACCAAAAGGAAACTTGCAGAATATGAACTATCTAAATTTAAACTGGGAATCGAAAGGTCGAATGAAGCAATTTTTATAACCGATATCGATGGTACGATAATTTATATTAATCCTGCCTTCGAGAACCTTTACGGATTCAACAGGGAAGAAACGCTGGGAAAAACACCTCGTATTATAAAATCAGGATTACTTCCATCTGAGTCTTATAAACCATTCTGGGATACGCTTCTATCAAAGAAAGTAGTCAGTGGTGAATTAATCAATAAGACCAAAGATGGGCGTCTGTTAAATATTGAGGGTTCAGCAAATCCTATCATGAATGACAAGGGGAATATTATAGGATTTCTTGCAATTCAACGAGATATCACCGAGCACAAACGCATTGTCGAAATTGTCAAGGAAAGTGAGGAGCGTTTCCGTTCAATAACACAGTCAGCGACCGATGCTATCATTACTGCGGACAGCAAAGGAGACATAATTTTCTGGAACAATGGCGCACAGAAACTCTTTGGATATCGGGACGAGGAGGTTAGAGGCAAGAATCTCACATTCCTGATGCCTGAAAAATACAGGGATGCTCATCAAGAGGGAATGGAACGACTACTTGCCACAGGAGTACCTCATGTCATAGGTAAGACAGTTGAACTGTCGGGTCTGAGAAAAGATGGCAGTGAAGTCGTAATAGAGCTTTCACTTTCCTCATGGAAGACGGGAGATAAAGTATTTTATTCGGGCATTTTGCGGGATATAACCGAACGAAAGTATGCTGAGAAAGTACGCTTTGAAAATGAGCGACTTGCAGCAGCAGATCAAGCAAAATCAGAGTTTCTTGCAAACATGAGCCATGAACTTCGCACGCCGCTGAATTCATCCATTGGTTTTTCTGAACTTCTTAAACAGGGCAGCGATGGAGAATTGAGCGAAAAACAGAAACATTTTGTTGATAATATTCTTGCAAGCAATCAATTCCTGCTTACCCTCATCAATGATATTCTTGACCTCTCCAAGATAGAAGCCGGGAAAATAGAACTTGTGTCCGATAAGATGTCCGTGCCTGTAACCATTAAAGAGACGCTATCTCTCATAAAAGAAAAAGCAATGAAGCATAATGTGCTTCTGAAAACGAAATTTGACCCGGAACTTGAGTTTATGGAGGCTGACAAGCAGAGATTCAAGCAGATACTTTTCAATTTACTCAACAATGCCGTGAAATTCAGTAAGGAAGAAGGGGGGACAGTAACCATAACCACCAAAAAAGAAGGCGATATGGCAAAGGTTTCTGTTTCTGATACTGGCATCGGGATCAAGGAAGAAAATATTGGCAGACTTTTCCAAAAGTTCGAGCAGCTTGAATCGGGAATCAGCCAGAAATACGGAGGTACGGGTTTGGGTCTTGCAATTACAAAGCAACTTGTGGAACTGCATGGGGGCAAAATCTGGGCTGAGAGCCAGTTTGGTGAAGGCACCACCTTTACATTCTTATTGCCGATATTGGCGAAAATAAGTACTATCAAGATAGGAAATGGAGAAAAAAATATCTAAAATTGATGAAGGGATATTATTATTCGGGAAAGACCGGACGGTAATGTCTATTTTTGTACTCAAGAAGAGCCTGATATTCCTTTCAGTACAGTTTCGATATGTTCCAAGATTCAGAAAAATATGAACAAATGGATACATATATATAAATATGAAAAATGTAAATGATTGTAGGGAGTTCCAGCAAATTATGTTACACGCCTTGAAAAGGAAAGTAGTTATGTCTGAATTAAAAGAAAAGTACAAGATTCTGATAATAGTCTTCCTGTTAGCTATCGCTTCTTTTATCACTTATTATTTTCTTGGGGTACTCAGGATAGCTAATGTTTTTACCCACTTTTTTTATATCCCTATCATCCTGGCAGCCCTGTGGTGGAAAAGAAAAGGCATGGTTGTTGCCATATTTTTAGCGACATTGCTGCTTCTATCTAACATTTTTATTAAAAACGAGACGCCAACTTATGATGATGGCCTCCGGGCTTTTATGTTCATGGTTATTGCCTTTTTAGTTGTTTTATTGAGTGAGAAAATTGATAAGGTCAATGAGGAACTCAGGAAACACCAGGAGCACCTTGAGGACATGGTGAATGAACGCACTGCTGAACTGAGAAACACCAATAAACAGTTTCAACAGGAAATCACAAAAAGCAAGATGGCAGACGAAAAGTTGCGTGAGGTTTCTTTATACACTCGCGGTCTTATCGAGGCAAGCCTTGACCCGCTTGTTACTATCAGTAAAGCAGGAAAGATAATGGATGTGAATGAGGCCACGGAACTTGTGACCGGAGTGCCACGTGACCAGATTATTGGTAGTGATTTCTCAGACTATTTTACCGAAGCTGAAAAAGCAAGAGAAGGATACAGGCAGGTATTTTCGAAGAGATTTGTCAGGAATTACCCGCTTGCCATTAAGCACACTTCAGGTAAAGTTACAGAAGTATTGTATAATGCCCATGTTTATAAAAATATTGCAGGAGAAGTTCAGGGAGTGTTTGCTTCTGCGAGGGATATCACAGAGCACAAACGGAGTATGCAAATGCTGGCTGAATCCGAAGAAAAATTCAGGACTCTTTTTGATAATGCGATAGACGGCATCATGCTGGCAGATGTTGAGACAAAGAAACAATATATGGCAAATAAAAAGATATGCAATATGCTGGGTTACAGTTCTGAAGAAATATTAAATCTCTCGGTCATGGATCTTCATCCAGAAAAGGATATACCGTGGATCATTGAATTGTTCGAGAAACAGGCGAAGGGAGAAAATTCTTTCGTCGAGAACATTCCGGTTAAAAGAAAAAATGGTTCTGTTTTTTATGCGGATATCAACACAAGTACAATGATCATCGCCGGGAAATTGTATAATATGGGGCTATTCAGGGACGTTACAGAACGCAGGCAGAATGAAGAGATGCACCGCGAGAATGAGCGTTTGGAACTTGCTAACAGGACAAAGAATGATTTCCTTTCTGTTATGAGCCATGAGCTTCGAACTCCTCTTAACGCCATCATGGGGTTCTCTGAACTCCTTAAGAATAAAAGTGCTGGAGAACTGAATGAAAAGCAGCAGCGCTATGCGGGCAATGTCTATTCGAGCGGAAAGCACCTTCTTGGCATAATAGACGATGTACTTGACCTCACAAACGCGGAGTCCGGGAATATGGAAATAATTATTGAGAAAATGTCTGTTCCGAATGCTATTAACAAGATAGTCGATGTAACGAAGGAAAAGGCAGCAAGCCATAAGATCATAATTAAAAAGCAGATAGTTCCTGACATTGAATTTATTGAGACCGACCCGAACAGATTCAGGCAGGTGCTCAACAACCTTCTTGACAATGCGGTGAAGTTCAGCAAACCTGAAGGCGGGACTGTGACGATAACAGCAGAAAAAGAAGGGGATATGGTGAAGTTCAAAGTCTCGGATAATGGTATAGGGATCATAGATAAAGATATGCGGCGAATATTCCAGAGTTTTGAGCAGCTTGAATCCGGGATAGCAAGAAGATATGAAGGAACAGGTCTTGGACTTGCGATCTCAAAGAAGCTTGTGGAATTGATAGGTGGCAGTATAACGGCAGAGAGCAGATACGGTGTGGGAAGCACATTTACCTTTACACTGCCTATCAAAGCAAAAAACAAGAACATTTAGATATTGCAACGACCAATGATGCATTATCCAACTCCGGCATAAATACCGTGAAGAAAATGAATGCTGGATACCTTTATTCTGACCAGAAGTAAGATGGATATATGTATTCCTGACTCTTATTTGAAAACTTTACGTGAACAGTGTGCCGATAGAGGCAGGGTCATAGCCACGTTGCTTCCAGATTTTGATGGAACTCTCCGGAACTTTTTCTTCAGGCAAGACCACATAGCTGAAGTCCATATCTCCCATTTCCAGCACATCCAAAAAATGCTTCAATAGAAGCACTTTCGAAATGAGCATAAATCACATCTCTAGATTGAAAACATAGTTCGGTAGAGATAGTCTATTCAATTCCTTTGAAATTACAACTATTCCCTCAATGAATATTATCACTAAAGCTAACATTGGAGGAACAAAAAGAAACAACAGAAGCAAACCTAAAAATATTGTAGAAATAGGAACAAGGAGAGCAAGAATTAATATAAAAATCGCTAATATCAATATTGATTTTGTTTCTCTTTTATTTTTGAATAAAGAGGGAGCAGATTCAATACTAACCTTACGACTTATTAAGGCACTCGTGTTTTGATTGAAATCAAATTCAAATGCATCAAAAAGGATAGGGGAACGGATTATTTTGAAATTATTATATTCAATATAAAGCTTCTCAATCTCTTTTCCAGAAAAACCTTTTTTTAATAATTCCACTCTTTGTTCGGCAGTTTCCAACATGCATCCTCAGATATCTTAACATAATTATTCGCCTCTCAACCTGCCTATTTTCTAGGTCATATTGCTCACCACAATCAGGAGCCGTAATGATTTTTCATTACTTAAAGCTTTCTAAAATACTTATGATAGTTAGTATGATAGTAAGGATGATAAGATTTTTGTGTTTATCTCGTTGCTAGGGTTCAAAGCGCCCTGAGAACTGTTTATAGAGCACGATCGCAACAAGGCAAATAGTTTAACCATTTACGTGTGAATGCTTAACCATATAATCTTGTATTTTTTGTAAATGATTCTTATCGTAACGATTTAGATTTCTAAATATGTCAATCAATCCAGAAGAATCCTGTATTTCAGGTGAAACCATAGCTTCCTGATAGTGTGATTCTGCTGCTGATTGCAGGTGGGAAACATGAATAAGAAAGATGACATTTTGCTGAAAGCCAGATAGGCTGAAGTGAAAATAACCAAAATATCTCTGAAAAAATTAGCAATTACGAAAAACAAGAACTATCCCGATAATATTCCCCCTGTCATCCTTAATGATATTATTGCTGCTGTGAATCTGTATCTTCGTTTTGTTCTTATCCATAAGAATGGTTTGCACCCCCTGATCTTCTATCACTTCGCTCGTGATATTAAATACATCTTTCAGGGGTTTGCCCTGGGCTTCTTCTAAAGTCCATCCGGTCAGGGACTGGGCAGGAGGGTTCATGAATAGCACGCAACCCTTTGGATCAGTAGCTATCACGGCATCGCTTATGCTGTTGAGCGTCCCGTGGAACCACTCCCTGCTCTCCTTTAATTCCTTCATAGTCCTGTGTTTGTACAGGGCGATCTCAATATTTATTTCCAATTCCCTGTCCTTATATGGTTTGATCAGGTATCCAAATGGTTCTGTAATTTTTGCCCTTTCAAGGATCTTTTCATCAGAATATGCTGTAAGATATACTACCGGGATATCAAAACGGGATATTATATTGCCTGCAGCCTCAATTCCATCCATTTTACCCTGAAGCATTATATCCATTAGCACCAGATCCGGCCTATCCTCTTCCGCCTTTTTGATCGCCGCCTCTCCTGAAGATACTATTGAAGGGACATCATACCCCAGATTCTTCAAGCTTCTTCTGATGTCATCAGCTACAATGACTTCATCTTCAACGACCAATATCCGACTTTGTGCCATTATTTTTCACCTCTAAATTTTATTGTAAATTCAGTTCCATTATTCTTACTAATATCCAGACTCCCCATCAATTGATTTTCTGCCAGCATGGGAACAAGATGCAAACCCAATGATTTTATGTTCTTTAAATCAAGGTTTTCCGGGAGACCGATGCCGTTATCACCAACCACAAGTTCGATCATTTTTTCCGGGGTCAAATGAAGAATTACCCTGATCTCACCTTTCCTGTCACCTGGAAATGCATGTTTTAACGAATTAGTTACAAGCTCGTTAATGATCAATCCGCATGGAATTGCAGAATCAATACCCAGCGGAATGTTTTCAACATTGATATTCAATGCGATCTTATTCATGTTGACCCCATACGATTGGAATAGACCATTGACCAGGTCAACAATATATCCTTTAAGATCGATTTTTGAAAAGTCTTTTGATTGATATAGTTTTTCATGAATAAGAGACATCGAAATTATTCTATTCCTGCTCTCATTGAACATCTCGATAATATTCTTATCTTTGCTGAAATCCGACTGAAGTCTCAACAGACTTGAGATTATCTGCATATTGTTCTTGACCCTGTGATGAACCTCTCTTAATAACACTTCTTTTTCATGCAGTGAGGATCTGATCTGTTCTTCAGCCTGCTTTCGCTCAGTTATATCACGGGAATTAAGAACAACACCCTTGACTACCAGATCCTGAGGAAGCATTTTGCCAATGGATTCAAGAATACGCCAGGAGTTATCTTTATGCCGGGCTCGAACTTCTATAGATGATGTTATATTCGGGTTCTTGATCTTTTCCATAAAAACATCATTAAAGCGCTGCATATCATCAGGATGGATGATTTCTGAAATATTCTTTCCAACAAGTTCCTGCGTATTATATCCAAAAGATCTCTCGATGGAAGGGCTGAGATAGTATATGATCCCTGCTTCGCCAAGAATTGTGATAATGTCTGTTGAGTTCTCAATGAGCGACCTGAATTTCTCTTCACTCTTGCGCAATGCTTCTTCAGCAAGTTTTTGCTGGGTAATATCTCTGATTATACTTGACATTCCGATGATCTTGTTATCAGAATCAAGCAAAGGAGACAGGGTCATGCTGACATCTATCTCGCTTCCATTTTTATGCATATTTATTAGATCAAAACCCCTCGTTCTGCTGCCTGAAATAACATCGTTCTTGATATTGTTGAGCCTGGTATGCAGTCGCTTCGGCACCACCACATCAAAGAGATTTTTTTCTGCCAATTCTTCTTCATTCCATCCGAATATACTTTCAGCACTTTTGTTCCATGAAAGTATCCTGTCCTGCGTATCGGTTACTACTATGGCATCATTGGCATTATCGAAAAGATTCATGTACTTCTCTTCTGCCAGATACCGCATCCTGTGCTCTGCAATAGCCAGTTTTTCATATGGTTTCTCGACAGATGATTTGAACATTGCAAGATATACAAAATAGAACCCGGCTGCCTGAAGCAAATTTCCTGAATATACATAAAAGAAATCCACAAAAAAACTGGAATATATTATAATGAATCCATAAATTAAACAAATTATATTCTTATCTTTGGTGAACTCAAGTCTTTTGTTGTACAGATTGCTTGCATATAATAAGAAGATCGAAGTGATAACTGCCATTAATATCCATGCACTGGAAATATCGCCTTTAATAGGATTCACTTCAGTCAATATTTGAGGATAAAATAAAACCAGTGTCACGGAAATCAAAGATAAAATAATTGCAGATGTGAACATGACATATTTGCCTATTATCCCGGGAAGCGAATCCCGATAAATATATGCACTTACATAAAATAATAGAACCGATATCGGCCACAGCAGAAATCTGAAAGTTGTGGCTTTTTCGATCGAATTTGGCGTGATAAAATCTGGCATATAGGGATGAGAAAGCATCTGAAATAGCTGAATCAGTCCCATTACAAAGAAAGATGCGCCAAGAAAGAACGAATTGTCATCGCGGCTCTTATCATATGCGAACCAGGTCGTCACAAATATTGAAAAAGACATTACAAGAGGCAATAGTTCGGTTGTTACCTCGAAATAATCTTTCAATAACGGTGATACGTTCCTGAACGGCTCAAGGAAGATCCCGATAATAATGATCGAAACAATTATAATCAGAAGTCGAAGAACATGTTTAATCTTAGTCATTCAATTCCTACCTGCATTGTCATTCCAATAATATATTTCAGTAGCACGGTTAATCTCAACTGTTATTATGTTATTGTGCAGCAATTGTATGTATTGAGGTTGGCAACATCTCCTACCTTCTATAACCCTCCGATTTCTTTTATGCCAACCTTTACTTTTCATGATTTTAATGCAATATAGATCTCACAAGGTTCAATTTCTGATAGTGTATTTTTTGATATATTATGGACTCTTTCAATTTGATCACCGAAAGCATTCGAGATCCATATATCGTACAGGCTTTGAATGAACATACAATTATTACTATTGATCTGGGTATCAGTTTTTACTAAAGGACAATTCGAAATTTTGCCGCAAATGATATTTTCACTGACATTTGACCATTTTGAATCCTGTTTAAGGATATCACTCATTTCCTGTAAATATTTCATAAACGTCCCGGGATCCCAGCCCGATATTTTTTTATTATGTTTATAATTTTCAATTATTTTAGTACCGAACTTGTTGCCGATCGATCTTATGAACTCATCATTTGAAGGCACATTTTTTAGCATTTTTAAAATATTAAGCAGATCTGTATAATAATTTGCAACAGGTTCCCCTCTTGTTTTAATATCCTCTACCATTCTTATAAGGATCTTTCCAATTTCAGGAAGTGGCTTGAGAACTATGAGATTCTCTCCAGCTGTGGAACTGTAAGTACTTCCATTAAGATGCAATAATTCTACAAAATTATTAGCAAGCTTTCCAATAGCAACAGGATTGGAGAACTTATGATGTATTATTAATGACTCATTATTGATATCCATATCTTCTATGAAGCCCATATTTTTATAAAGAACCTTCAAATTTTTCAAAAAATCTTCTTGAGGGATCTGATTTATGGGGGAACCGCAAAACCTCTCAATACAGTTAGTGATCTTATATGTCATTCCTGCCCCCTGAATTTCTTCAAAAAGTTGTTTTGGCATTACTGACATATCGTAGTTCATCTTCGAATAAAGGTGTATCAGGAAATTCCAGAAATCAGGTTTATTGTGTAATTCAGTGTAAACCTCATCCATATACCCAAAATTCTCCAGGATTTTTTTATGAATCCAACTTTTTTCACCATTTATCAAAAACATTTCTAAAGATCCATTGATATTTCGGGTCTCTGAAATACCAAGATCATACTTTTTTGCAGCTAATAAAGCAATAACTGAAGCCATATACCTGTTCGCATGAGGATTTTTTCCATCTATTGAAATGGTAGCGTTTTTTGGCTGGAAATTATTATCAGAAATGATCTTAATTGACATTCCCCAATATACTTCACTCCCAAGTTCATTTAAGCGTTTTTCCAGATCAGAAAGAGATGAAATGTTATTGCCAAGGATGTTGTGAACAGTCTCTTCATCAGGAAGTCTGCCTTCAAGATTTTTCAATGCCCATACGATAGTTGATGACGTCAGATTCTGCTCCTTTTTTAATCCTGAAATAAGTTTTTTTACAGAGTCAGGATCCTGGAATGCTACATCTGCAAGGTCGATCACCTCACGGATAACAGCACTTAGATTACCATTGTGCTTTTGCATCAGAGGATCAAGTTTTTTTAAATAATCATCAGTTAGAGAAATATTTTTTCTGAGAATCATGTAATGACCACTTAACCTCTTTTAGATAGATACTTATGTGATAAATATTATTATGATAATGCTCATTTATTACTTATTTAGTTTTCTATCTATTTCTTGAAATGTATAGTCCTGAAATGTTGAGTCCGGAATATCATTTCCTGAAATATTTCCAAACTTCTTCTGCATCTTTTTTCCTGATCCCTGGGACCTTTGCTATCTCCTCAATATGGGTTGCCCTTAATTTCTCCACGGACCCAAAATACCTCAATAGTGCCTGTTTCTTTTTTTCACCTATGCCTGGGATCATGTCAAGTTCAGACCGGGTAACCCTTTTCCCTCTCAATTTCCTGTGATATCCCAGTGCGAACCTGTGTGCTTCATCCCGTATACTCTGGAGCAGTTTGAGTGCAGGTGAATCTTTAGGTAAAACCACTGGGTCCTCTCTATCCGGCAGGAAAATATGCTCGAATTCCTTGGCAAGTGCAACCACATTGATATTGAGCCCCAGATCACTCATCGCAGCAAGTGCAGCTCCAAGCTGTCCTTTTCCCCCGTCAATTAAAACAAGGTCCGGCATATTTTTTCCTTCGTCTTTTCTCCTGGCATAAGCGCGCCCCACAACTTCTCCCATCATAGCAAAATCATCCGCACCCTCCACGGACTTAATCTTAAATTGCCGGTAGTTCTTTTTGAAAGGTTTCCCATTAACGAAAACCACAAGTGAACCCGTGGCGTCCGTACCGCTGATGTTCGAGATGTCAAAAGCCTCGATAATAGATGGCGTGCCAGTTAGATTTAGTGCTTTCTGAAGTGCCAGGAGCGCTTCTGTCTTACCTTCATGAAGTAATTCCTGGCCAAGAAGCATTCGCGCGTTCTCCTGTGCAAAATTCATAAGACCTTTCTCTTCTGCGTTCTTTGGTGTCTTGAGCCTTGAACCCTTATCGGCAAGCCATAACGATATGGATCCATCCGTTATCTCGACCGGGATTATTAATTCCTGTGGTGGAATGACGTCAAGATAATACTGTTTTATAAAACTTGAAAGCATCTCTTCCTCATCAGAGCCAGCCATGGAAAGTGTAAATGTGTCACGACCCCTGAGCTTCCCTTCGTTCACATGGAATACCTGCAGTGCTGCCTTTTCCCCGGCGATTGCATAAGCCAGAACATCCTGTTCTTTTAGCCCATGCACGTTCACACGCTGTTTTTCTGAAAGTTCTCGCAGCGCATCGATCTGATCGCGGATCCGTGCTGCTTTTTCGTATTCCTGATCTTTTGAAAGTAGTTCCATCTCATGAGTTAACGATTGGATCAACTGGCTGCTTCTTCCCCTGAGGAGTTCAGATACATTTCTGATGATCCCAAGGTATTCTTCCTTCGTCACTGCCCCTATGCACGGAGCTATGCACTGTTTAATATGATAGTTGAGACACGTTGGGCAGGGTAATTTTTTCCTGCATCTTCTTATACCCAGACTTGATGCCATTTTTATGAGTTCGCGTACAGACTTTGAACCTGGATAAGGACCGAAGTAATGCGCACCATCCCGCTCCCGCCGCCGGGCAATGCAAATGCGGGGATATTCCTCGTTCGTTATCTTGATGAAAGGATATGCCTTATCATCCCGAAGTTTAACATTATACCGCGGAGCATGCTCTTTGATAAGGTTTGATTCCAGAACAAGCGCTTCGACTTCAGTTCCTGTGACGATATACTCAAGTTCTTCGATATTCCGCATGAGCATCCGGGTTTTAGGCGAGTCAGACTCCCTGAAATACTGGCTCACCCTGTCCTTGAGGGATGATGCTTTTCCTACATAGATGACTTTTTCATCTCTGTTTTTCATCAGGTAAACTCCAGGGGATCTTGGGAGTCTTTTAGCGTCTTCGATATTTACGGTCATAATGAATATAGATGCTTGCTTATCGCAAGAATGTCAGATATTCGCTTAATGTATAGTGCATGTGGCAGGTTGGGGAGTGGGTTGGTGGTAAAAAAAGTTTGACCTGCCACTTTACACTTTTTCCTACAACAAAAGCATGATATATAAAACTATCGAAAGAATGCGAGAGATGGGATTTGAACCCACGGACGCCTGCGCGATTGGATCTTAAGTCCAACTCCTTTGGCCGCTTGGATACTCTCGCATGGGGACACGTTAAATAACCCTTGGATTACATTAATCTAACGTATATTCGACATGGTTATGTACGAGCGGGGACAATTCCAGATCATGCCGCCCACATATGCCACATTCTCCCGCAACGTATTCATCCCCCTTACCAACATCTGCAGGAACAGGTGCGGTTACTGCGGCTTCCGCCGCGACATCGGTCATCCCGAGGCAAATCTGCTTACACCCGCAGAAGTTGAAAAGATCATTGATCGGGGAGTCAGGGCAGGATGCTCAGAAGCGCTTTTCACATTCGGAGAACATGCTGAAGAAGTAGAAGGATTCATGCCAAAGCTCGAGGGGCTTGGATACAATTCTATGATCGATTACCTTATAGACATGTGTCACATCTCGATACAAAAAGGACTGCTCCCCCACAGCAATCCAGGCATACTTGAAAAACACGAGCTTGAAAAACTCAAACCCTGCAATGCCAGTATGGGGCTTATGCTTGAGACTACAGGCATTGTTAAAGCTCACAAAGACTGCACAGGAAAAGTTCCTGAAGCGCGCCTTAAAACCATCAGAGCAGCAGGTGAACTTAATATTCCCTTCACCACAGGTCTTCTCGTTGGTATAGGGGAAACGCCAGCTGACCGGCTGCACTCATTGTGCAAAATAAGGGACACCCACAGGGAATTCGGTCATATCCAGGAGGTAATAATCCAGAATTTTATCCCCAAGCCTGGAACTAAGATGTCCATTTACCCTGAGCCAGAAATAAGAACGATGAAAGAAACCGTAATGCTGGGAAGGAAAATACTTCCAGGAGACGTTGCTGTCCAGGTATCCCCGAACCTGATCTCACCTGGACAATTGCTGGAATGCGGCGCCAATGACCTTGGCGGGATCTCACCAGAGACCATCGATCACATAAATCCTGAATCTGCATGGCCAACGCTAGTTGAACTCCATGCAATGGCAGGGGTACCATTGCGTGAGCGGCTTCCAATATATCCGCAATATATCAAAAAAAAATGGTACAGCGACGAGATAGCTCCACTTGTAAGGTCTCTTTCAGACACAGAAGGATTTCGCAAAACTTATAAATAAGTGTTACATTAAGACTTAAAAATCCAGGTGGTACTATACAAAAATTGAAGAGCTTCCAGGATGAAATTCTCGGGCGAGTCGATGTTGGGAAATGCACGATGGAAGATGCTCTGACCCTCTATAACGATCCGCCCTATCTTTTTTCGCTTGCAGATATGCTTCGCAAAAAGGCAGTCGGGGACGTTGTTACCTATGTGATCAACAGAAATATTAATTTTACGAACAGGTGCGTTGGGACATGCAAGTTCTGTGCTTTTCGAAAAGATGACGGATTCATTTTATCTATCCCGGAAATTCTGGATAAGGTAAGAGATGCAAAAAATATCAATGCCACCGAGGTGTGCATCCAGGGAGGTCTTCTTCCAGACTGGGATATCAATAACTATTGCGAGATACTTGAAGCGATAAAGCAGGAATTCCCTGAATTGCATATACATGCTTTTTCCCCCATGGAGGTGTTCCATGCAGCGCATAACAGTAATATAAGCATTAAAGAAACACTTTCGCAGCTTAAAAGATCGGGTCTTGACTCTATGCCCGGGACTGCAGCAGAGATACTTTCTGACAGGGTGAGAGAAGAGATATGTCCTGACAAACTCACAACGCATGAATGGATAGATGTTGTAAGGACCGCACACAGAACAGGGATACCAACGACATCTACCATGATGTACGGTCACATCGAGACACTTGAAGAGCGGATCGATCACATGTTCATAATCCGTGAAATGCAGAAAAAAACAGGTGGGTTTACTGAATTCGTCCCGCTTCCATTTATGCATTTAAATAACCGCCTTGGTGAAAGTGATCGCGTTTCGCATGAGAATGAGGACTTGAAAATGCATGCTCTTGCAAGAGTGATACTATACCCTTACATCAGGAACATTCAGGTTAGCTGGGTCAAACTTGGCCCTAAAATGGCGCAGTCAGCCCTGAATTTTGGAGCAAATGACCTTGGTGGGACATTGATGGAGGAAAATATTTCAAAAAGCGCTGGTGCCTCGAACGGAGAGTACATGGCGCCAGAGGAATTCAAGAGTTTGATTAAGGGAATTGGCAGAATTCCCATGCAGCGCGATACGCTTTATCAGACTGTCTGAAAAATCAAAAGTGGTATAGATATAGAATTATCAAACCGATCAAGCTTACAGCATTTAATAATCCACCCACAATATCCTCTTTTAAGAATTTCATATTCTTTATACAGATATTGTTTTTTGGCAAGCAACGTAACTTTTATAATAACATCTGTTATTTACACCATTAATGACTGAAGAAATAATACCTGAAAATCTTACCCCGAAGGATGCAACTCTTGATAAACTTGAGAAAATGCTTGAAAGCATGCCTGAAAGTGCAAGGCAGCCAATTCGTGATCTTATCAATAAACGAAAAGTTGAGCTGGGATTAATGAAATCTGGATTGCCTCAGGCTGGATATAGGTTGAGGAAAAAGGAGAAAAAAGCCCCGCCAAAAAAACCCTCAAAGGAAACTGTGAAGTCCCTGAATAAAATTGCTAAGGGTATGGGCAAAATAAGGGAGGCTGGTGATGAACTTAGCCAGGATATTGACGTTAAAGATGAACCTCTGAAGAAAGAACGAAAAATATCTGAAGAGTCGGATTCATATAAGTATTAATTATTCCAGTACTGCCTGAACGTTACCCAGAGTTCAGGCAGATTTTCCTGCAATAGCTCGTTGGAAGCATAACAAACATCAAGCATTTTTCTTTTCTCAAGCGCTCTGGTAAACGGTCTTTCCAGAAGGCGTCTTATCTTTGTTTCATATTCTGATAATATCTCCATATCACTACTTTCAAGTGCTTTTATTATTGTTTTACCTGCTATCTCACCTGCAAGTATGGCATTATTGATACCTGCGCCTGTGACAGGGTCTGCCATTCCTGCGCTGTCTCCCACGAGCAGGACATTCCCATAGCAGAGCTTCTCTCGAAGACCCCCTATAGGCAGGGCACCCGTGATATATTCGGTCTTTCTTCCACCAAGGCGTTCTAAAAAAGGGGTGCTGCTGATAAATTTTTCAAGATACGCTCGCGGATAACCCTGCGTCACCCCCACCCCCACTTTTGCAGAATCTTTGCCTGTCGGGTATATCCAGACATATCCACCGGGTGCGTATTCCTGGTTAAAGAATATCTCACATGTATGCGAAAGCGGGTTTATTCCTTTCAAATGATACTGAGCACAAACTGCGAATCTTTGCTTCTTAAATCCTGAAAGTGATGCAGTTTTTGAAAAAACACCGTCGGCACCCACAATAATTTTTCCCATGGCAACACCTTCTCGAAATTTTACGCCTCCTGTAACAAGTTCCTGAAGAGATGAACCCCATCTTATAATAGCGCCTTCATCTATTGCTTTCCTGGCCAGCCCCATATCGAACAAAGACCTGTTTACCACAAACCCGTTCAATTCAAAATCGTGGAAAGATAGGTCTGGAAAATACGTGCGCATTTTCGTGATCCTTGACTGTACAACACTGTTATCGGGGATTTCAAAATTGATGTTATTGCTGATGTAACCCGCGCAGGGCGACCTGCAGGAAGTATTTTTTTCTAGCACAAGCACACGATAACCGGCGCTGGCTACTAATGCAGCTGTAACAGAACCCGCAGGTCCAGCACCTATGACAATTACGTCATGTTCCATCAGCGATAGACCCATTCAGGGGAATAATATTTTGGCAGGAAATTCTTGGTCAGTTCTTTTTCATTACTGCTTAGAGTTCCAGTTTTTAATCTTACATGGAAACGCTCTTCGAATTTTTTCTTCATTACGTTCCTGACTTCTTCCATGTCGCGCTGTTCGCCAAGTTCCCTGTCAAGCCATGTCAGCCCTTCCCTGATAGAAGCAATTTTTTTATCAAGGAACTTTTCCTTTGGGATGTTAGCGATCCTGAGCATTTCCTCAATGTCAAAATCAAGCAGCAATGTCCCGTTCTGGAGCAGCTTTCCTTCCCAGCGCGTCTGGGCGTTCCCGGATATTTTCTTGTTGTCCACGGTGACATCATTGATGGGACGAAAAGCGGCATTAAGACCGTAATGCACAAGCGTATCAATAAGAACGCCGCATACCTGTTTATACGATTCAATTATATCAAGCGGGAAAAGGTCGTTGTCTATAGTCCCAACAACGCCGTAGTTTATCTGCCTGCACCTGTCATCTGAGAACGCTATCCCGCCGCCGCTTATTCGCCGCGTGATGGTATAGTCCTTGCATTTGGAAAGATCCAGCTCAACTTCTGCTTTCTGGAAAAAACCAAGTATTATAGATTTTTTTGGAGTCCAGAAAAAGAAGGTGTTGTCCCCATCGCCCTTCAATATTGCCTCATCCATAGCCATCATGTCGCGTATGTCCACAAGCCCGAAATCTATGAACCGCCATTGTTCCATTATTACGCCTCCAGGGCTTTCATTATGGATTCAGTGAAATCAGAAGGTGCTGTCCCGGGGGACTGGATCTTCTCTTTTGCATAAGTATCTTCGATATTTTTCAGCAATTCCTCACGCTTTACAGGTGTTCCTTTCAGGTTTTCAAGTATCTTGAAGATCGCTTCTTCAGGGAAAAGGAAAAAATCCCCTGAGATAGTTATGTCTTTTAATATTCCATTTTCAACAAATACAAATGATCTGATAAGTCCGCCTCTGGCTTTGTGGATGCCGGGTTTTGTTTTCAATATTTCCATAGCTGTTGCTCCTTTTGATTGCAGAAGATGTTGTGATAATATAAAAAAATATAGGCGCAGAATTTTTACATTCTGGCGCCTTCATTCTGCCACGAAATATTGTGCGAACCCAGTAGACCGAATTTGAATCTCGGGCAGAGATCAATACTGCAATTCTTTGAGTATTTTTGTCTGCACTCGGTCACAAGGCGCAGGGGCAGGATGTCGTTTTTCTCATAATGGGCAAAAGATGCGAAAATTCCTTTGCCAACGACGCAACCTGATACGGGTCTAATCTTCATACGTTTCCTCCATCTGTAGATAGTATCGTACTACAGTAATTGAAACATTTAATCGTTATATTATATAACTGTTGTCTCTATGATGATTATGAGATTTAAATTATATTTGAGGGAGCGATTTAATCCCGGCTCAGGTCTTCGCCACCATAAAATATCTGCTGGACTGTATTGTAAATATCTTCCATACCTGATCCATATGTAGATGAAGATGGCAGCAATTTCTGCCCTTTATCGAATGACATAAGGGCTGATAGGAACTCTATGTTTAACTGATTGCGAAGCGTTGGCATCTCTTCATGTATAGCGCTGTCAAGTTCCATGAAGTCCTGGCTCCATTCAATTATTTCTTTGCGTTCCTCATCTTTCAGGAGATCGGATTTTGTAAGAATACCCATGAAAGGGACATTGAACCTGACCTGAACAGAGGCTGCCTGAAGCATCAATGTGATAAAACCCGAGGGTGTTTTTGATATGACCGGGTCATAGAGGTATCCGATTATGGATCTGTCAGCGCCGAAAGAATCAACAAGCACTTTTCCTGACTGTCTGAGCGTGAAAAGTTCCATCTGACCTGGAGTGTCAAAAATAACGTAATCAGTTTCAAAGCTTTCTATTATCTCTTTCATCTCAACAATATTGAGTGCCAGCATGTCCGCGGCGATTATCTGAGCCCCGTTAGGTCCCACTTCATAATCTTCCATTATTTCCTTGAGCTTTATCCAATCCCTGATATCCACATCAGGAACGTATGGCGCGTTCTCGATGCCCGGGTCAAGGTTCACTGTTACAGCATCAAATCCCTGTCCCTGCATCCATCCAAGGAAGGCGCCAGTGAGTGTGGACTTGCCGCTTCCTGCTGAGCCGATAAAGTAAAGGTTAATCATTTGTATCTGGGGAGTAATATCGATGATCAGAGAAAAGAGTTGTGATGCTATCCAAAATTAAACTATATTCGGATTTCGTGGTGCTCAAGCATACTGTGTTCGCCATACCCTTCGCGTATCTTGGCGCTTTCATTGCAAGTTGGGGCATGCCTGAACTGCGTATATTGCTCTGGGTCGGGCTTGCGTTCCTTGGGGCAAGGAGTGCAGCCATGGCATTGAACAATCTAATCGATAAAGATATTGACGCAAGAAATCCAAGGACAGCAGGTCGCGAATTGCCTTCGGGAAAGATCTCTTTGAAAGAGGTTTGGATTATCATAATTGTATCATATTTCCTGTTGTTCTTTTCCTCATATCAATTGAACTGGCTCTGCTTCCTGCTTTCGCCCATTATCCCCATAACTTCGATCATATATCCCTACCTCAAAAGGTTCAGTCCTGTATCACATTTCGTGCTCGGGCTGAACCTGGGATATGCGCCCGTGGGAGGATGGCTTGCGGTTACGGGCATTATCAACTTTCCGTTCGGCTCATCAGAATTCGCAATGCTGCTGCTGCTTTTTGCGGTTACTTTCTGGGTAGGGGGATTTGACATCATATATTCTCTGCTCGATCTTGATTTTGATACGAAAGAGGGGCTATATTCAGTGCCTTCATTTTTTGGAGTCAAGAATGCTTTGTTGTTTTCGTTCGTGTCGCATATCCTGATGCTTGCGCTGCTTATCGGTTTGATGTTCGTGCTGCATCTGGGGGTTGTTTTTAAGGTTGGGATTGTGGTTATCGCTGCGCTGATATGGTTTGAGCATACGCTTGTTAAAGCTGATAATTTTACCAGCATTCCTGTGGCTTTCTTTAATGTGAATGCTGCGGTGAGTTTGAGCATGCTGGTTTTTACTGCGGTGGATGTGATGCTGGCGATACCTTAATTCTTCTCTTCTGATCTTTCCCGCAATTTCTTTACAAGCCCGGATCCCCTTGCTTTCTCCATTTCAACCATCCTTACCCCGAATTCATAGCGCCTGTTCTCCAGCCACTTCCTCACAGCCTCCACCACCACTGCTTCAGAGAACGGCTCGTCAACCACGATATTCCACTCAGCCAGTTCATCTTCTTTTTCACCTTCTGCCTCAAGCTGCTTTTTGTTGATGATTGTCCATGTCCAGTTGAGGTCACAACGTTCATTTAGTTCATCATTATAGACATCCACTGACCAGCTCTCTTCCCCCGGCATCATTTCTTCAGGATAATAAATATCAAGAACTTCAAGCCCCTCATCCCTGAGTTCATTAAGAGCTTCTATTATATTTCTGTAAGACAGGAACCTTTCAATAGATTCAACAGGATCTTTTGCCCCTTTAAGATCGCTCATATTCCAGAAATGCAATGCTGATAACCCGGTAGGCGGTTTTTCGTACAGTTTTTCACCGTACCATTCCCTGAGGTCTTTGAGAAACCTCCAGTATATATTTTTTTCATTTCGTTCATTGATAAATCTTTTATAGAGATCATGATACCACAGAGCGAGCTTTTCAAAACCCATACTGTCCAGGAGCTTCCTTGCCTCATCAAGTCTCAAAGAAGTTCCAATCAGAATTCCCCTATCCACTGCGATAAATACATTCTGTCCTGTGAATTTGCATTTGTCACAATAAAGTTCATCTTTAATGATCCTCACATCTTCTGCATGCCCCACGCAGTCACCAATATGATAATTTTCCAGCATGTTCTCAAAATCCTTGACCTGAACAGAGTCGATCTTTCCATTGCAAACAGGGCATTCATACGGCTTTTCAAAATATATTGTATCAAACATTCCCATAATCTTCAAGCCTCATTATCGGTAATTTATCTATATCATAATAAATATTACCTTTAAATTAACTTTATAAATCACGCCTGATAAGCATTCTTCCAGTAATTAATAAATTCTTATGAAAAGATATATATCATACACGACATAATATCAGATAATCCAGTTGGACTGGTTGAAAAATAAAAAGGTGATAATTGTGTGGATTAAATCAAAAGGAATAATTCCGGTAATATTGATGTTTGTTTTCATGACATCAATTGCTTCAGGAGCTTATGTAGGGCCTGAAAAATGTAAAACTTGCCATTCGGAAAAATATGCGCAGTGGGAGAATTCGCTGCATTCAAAATCCATTGTGGATGCGAAAGTTGCGATCGCAGGAGGATACCCGGTTCCAGATGGCATCAACCAGAACGATCTTAAATTCACCTGGCCTGGCAAATGGAAGGTGAGATGGGTTAACAATAGCGGATATGTGATAACTGGTGATGCAGTACAATACAACGCAGTAGAAAAGAAATTCGTGGCTTACGAATCAGGAAAGACAGTAGGATACGACTGCGGACCCTGCCACACGACCGGTTATGATGCTGCTGGAACGATGTTCACAGGAGCAAATGCTTTTAAGAGCGGGACATGGAAATTGCCAGGTGTCACATGTGAACGGTGCCATGGTGAAGGGAGCGAACATGTTATAGCTCCATCAAAAACTAATATTAAGGTCGTCAGGACTGCAGAAATATGTGGTGACTGCCACGGAAGAACTGATGCTTCTATTGGAGTTACAACAACATCATTTGACCCAAAAAGAAGACATAGAGTACAATATAACGATTTCAGCCATAGTGCCAAATACAAGAATGGATTAAGCTGCATCAACTGCCATAATCCGCATGAGACGACAGATCCATCTTATTCAGATCTTGGAACTAAATATGATAAAGATGCGCAAGCCATCATGAAACCAGCAGTTATCTCATATTATAAAGGAACGGATAACAATGCCATGACCTCTGACTATCTAAAGCCGACTGAGCTTGTATGCGAAATGTGCCATTTAGCTATCAGCAAACTTTATCCAGATGCTAAGAAAGTAAATATGAAGCATGGAAATGCAGTGTGTCTTGACTGCCATATGGCAAAGAGCAGGAAGACTGCGACAGCGTGGGATGAAAGGAGCCATAGTTTCATGGTAGATGATGAGTTCAACTATTCGCTGGCAAAACCATACTCGAACTATCCTGATCTTACATGCAAACCGTGCCATGTTGACATGGATTTTAGCAAGATCACCCTTAGCAGTGCGCTTCATAATCCAACAAAGATAGCAGAAACAACAACATCATCCGCCGCATCCACAAAGACGCCCGGGTTTGAATTGATTTTCGCGATATCTGCTATACTGGTAGTGGTTCTGGCAAGAAGAAGGTAGAATTTCCTTCTTTTTTTCTTTTTTCCAAATTCACATTCGCATTTTCAAGAAAACAGTCATTTAACCAGATTTTCGCTTAACTTTCTCAACTTCTTTTAAAATAGTATCAATGCCACCTTTGATGATCGCATCGAATTTCTCGCCTCGCATACATGCTCTGTTAAGACTCTCTCCAAGCTCAAGAGGGATCGCTATATCGATCCAGTTGTCGCGAGCCCTGTGAAGAACAGGCGACTGAAGGAACTCTCGTGCCTTTTCATTTATTTCAGCTGCAGTCTCGCTGTCCTTGAATTTAACTGGAACGTGTAGAGTAAGGGATGTGATCTTACCATCACTGCTTTTTGGAGTATAGAGCCGTATTATCTCTTCACCGAACCTTCCGAAGAACTGGTCAGTGCCTTTACCAAAACCAATCTTTTCGATCGCCGCAACCGCGCCCGCAGGGATATCATCCATTATGCAGCCGCAAAGCGCATTTGTGATCTCTTTTTCCTCTGTGCTTTCTGAAATACGGATAAAATCGTCAAACGGGAATCCCATGACCATCTCATCGTCCCTGTATCCTGAGAACATTCGAGCGCCGTTGCAAAGAAGAGACAGGTTAACCTTTTTTTCCATGTATGGGATAGCGGTACACTCACCGCACACCGCGAACTCGCCTTTGAATTTAGCTTCTACTGGCTGTTTTTCATGCAGTTGAGCAAGGATGGTTGAGACTCTCATAAGTTTTCTTGGCGTGCCGACAATCACTACCACATCGGGTTTTTTTTCTGTCTTCTCAAGCGGGGAAACACTTACAAGTTTTGTATTGGCTGGTTTTATCCTAGGATATACATCCCCATATGAAGGTTCAGTAAATCCCAATGCCAGCTCTCCGCTTGTGCATGTCAATTCCTCAACGCCAAAAACAAAGCTTTCACCGTACATTGCACTTTTTCTTACCATTTCACAGAAACGCATGGGTTTTGTGGTTGTTTTTTGTTCGGAGCTGTCTATGAGTATTCTCACTGCTACAGGCGATGAAGGCAGTTCGAAAAATTTCCTGAATTTGTCGGAGTTTTCTGAATATTTCATTGTGGATCCTCTAATCTTCAACTTTTATTCCATTGATGCGAGCTATATCCTTGAAAGCATCAGCCACATATTTTATCTGTTCCATTTTAAGACCGTATGTATTTATCTTGAAATTCTTGCTCATTCCTGGATGAAGCCCAACGATCTTGCGCTTCTTCAATTCATGGTACAGGAAATAACCCCTGCGCTTATCTTTTTCAGCAATTTCATGCAGCGCGAGGCTTTCAAAATTCATGAGCGTATGCTGCTTTGGTTTGACTCCCATCTGATGGAAGCCTTCGATCTTCTCAAGCTCACCTATGAAATACTGGGCTTTTTTCACTTCTTCGTCCCAGTGTTTTACCCGTTCTACGACAGCAGGGAACGATGCCATGAGCGTGGCTACAGGCGCTCCGAATACTGGTGAGCAGCCAAAAAGAGCGACTTCTTTTTTCGTGAATCCCCTGCCGCTCCAGTCGCCGCGAACAGTTGATTTATTAAAAACCTTGTTGGTCCATTCGAATGTGGTCGCAAGTATCCCCATTGGAGCTGATGCAGCCCAGCTCTTGTGACCTGAGCCGCACAGGAAATCAACATGTAATTTTTTGCCATCAACAGGCATTATACCAGATGAATATGCTGTATTTAACAGGAAAGGGACGCCGTATTCCTTGCAGATGCGCCCTACTTTTTCAGCATCAGCCACATTGCCGTACCTGTAATCCACATGCGTAAGAACTGCCATAGACGGAAGTTTTCCAGTTTTTTTCTCTACTTCCTCGAATTTCCTGGCATATCCTTCGATGTCTATCTCAAATGTGGGGTAGCCGTTGTGCGGCACTTCGACCACGTTAAGCCTATTCGCTTCTGCTGCAAGATATGAAGTGTAATGAGCTAGCGCATCAAGGACAACTGTATCGCCTGGCTCGCATACCATGTGCATGGCAGCCCATTTTGCATGTCGGCATCCGGCTGTGAACCGCACGTCGTCCATGTTCAGGAACTCTGCAATGTCCTGGGTCAGGTCATGGACAGGGGGATTTTCTACCAGGTCAACCCTTGATTCAAAGCAGTAATCGCAAACAGAATAACCATCCCCGAACTCAAGCAGGGCTTTTCTTGCTTCTGCTGTCAGCACGCCGCCGCGCTGAATGGGATGCACGTTCACATATGTATCTGAAACGCCGCGAGTGATGTTCTTGTATTTATTAGTGTCCATGCTCAGCCCTTACGCGACGCGATCTCTCTTAAAAGTTCCTCTCTTGATACACGTCCCACGAGCACGACCTCCCCGTCAATAGCGACGGTGGGGACAGACATAATGCCCAGTTCCGATGCTCGCTGCTTCCCTTCTGGATAGGAGATGTTTATTTCTTTGAATTTCATGGTTTTCGGGAGGAGCTCCATTATGAGAGCCCTGAGCTGGTGGCAGTTGTGGCATGTATCTGAATAGTAGAGTTCGACTGTGGTCATTTTTTTATCACATTTTTCTTAATAGCATTAATTGGTTATGGATGCGGCAAGATTTGCTGGGAAACATAAATACCCTTATCAGATTTAAGTTTTCTTAATTCCGTGCACTTTTATGCTGACTATCGATTCTGCGACATCTTTCAACACATCCTGCGACATATTGAAATTCTCTATGAGCGCACTTGCTGTTGGGTCGTTCGTTATCAACTCTATTGGAAAAATAACTTCGTCAGAAATTTTTACATCCCTGAAACCTGCATTCTTTATTGCCTCAAGATATTCATCCTTCTTTATTGCGCCGGAAAGGCAGCCTATATAAGCTTCCACAGAATTTTTTATGACATCGGGAAGCTCTTTTATCAGTACCATATCAGAGACCATGATCCTGCCTCCGGGTCTTAGCACCCTGTATGCCTCTTCGAAAACACGCTTTTTATCTGGCGCGAGATTGATAACACAGTTAGAAATGATGACGTCCACAGAATTATCAGCTACAGGCAGGTTCTCTATCTCCCCGAGCCTGAACTCCACGTTCTCATAATTGCCTTTTCGTGCGTTCTCCCTTGCTCTGTCAAGCATCTCTGGAGTCATGTCAATGCCTATGACTTTCCCGCTCTTTCCGACTTTATTTGCAGCAAGGAAACAATCAAATCCAGGACCCGAGCCCAGATCCATGACCGTCTCACCTTTCTTCAGTGATGCAACCGCCACCGGATTTCCGCATCCAAGACCGAGGTTTGCGCCTTCTGGCACGGAAGAGAGTTCTTCATCAGTGTATCCTATCTTCCTGCCTGTATCATCCGCACTGCTCCCTCCGCAGCATGATGACGTGGGGGCACAACACGAGCTATTAGTTTTTGCGATTTTGCCGTAGCCTTCACGAACTACTTTCTTAATATCACTATGTTTCATCTTATCCCTCCTTTACTTTTTCTCAAGAATGTCCTTCATCACAGGTCCGAGCATTCCCTTAACGATCTCTTCGAGTTTCTCGACTTTAATCAGGGATATGCAGCAAACAGCTCCGTCTTTTTCCATACTTATCACAGCCAGTTTATCCCCTGGACGGATATTCGCTTTATCCCTTATTTCCTTTGGAAGCACCATCTGCCCCCTCTCATCAACGCTTATTACTGATTCTACTTTGCAGCAGCCCAGTTCAGATGCTGTGCAGCAGGATTTGTTCTCATCTTTTCGTGTCATTGTTGGTCATTCAGTAATGACGTTTAGAATATTTATACTTTTCTGATTAATCAGAAAATACTGAATTAATGGTATATGAGTTATTCTGCATCTTTCTGCGGCATGGGCATGGGCGGCACTATTCCAGGCTCCGTCTCCTTTATGAACTCTTTGTCGTCCCACATATCGTACGCGATCGCGACCGCTGCAGCCTGGGTGATGATCGCGAAGGAATTGACGACATGTAAGAAAAGAATGAAGCCATAAAATGAGATATTGATGAGCGGTATGATCCATGCTTTGCCGACCTCAAAGAAGAGCAGTGCACCGAGAATGGCCACCAGCACTGAGATGTTGAAACTCGCCTGTGCGATGCGCTTCACTCGACCCGGAACTCGGGACATGCGGATCCCGGAGAAGTTGTAGAAGGCGAGGCCCACAATGGCGGCGCCCAGGATGACATGCAGGTAAATCAGGACAGGCGAGGCTCCAGGGGTCATTGCGAGGAGGAACTCGATAAGCACGATCCAGATCATTGTGTAAAGAGACATCCAGAGCTTCATTTTATCCTGCTGATAATTTGAATACTGATATATTTAAATCTTATTGAAGTGCGATATCGGAAATGGAAAGTTTAATTAAGAAGTTTCCAGATTATAACAAACCAAAATGAACGACGATTGTATCTTCTGCAGGATAATCAAAGGCGATTCATCTGCTAAGTTTGTATATAAAGACAATGATCTGATCGCATTCCACAATATAAGACCTGACGCACCTGTGCATGTGCTGATAGTCCCTGTGGAGCACATCGAAAGCATCAACGCGCTTGAAGAACGCCATAGCGCCGTCATTTCAAAGTTGATACTGAAGGCAAAGGAAATCGCTGAGGAACTGGGTATAAAGGATAGCGGTTACAAGCTTGTAATAAATGTGGGAAGGGGCGCAGGGCAGGTAGTATTTCACCTTCATATCCACCTAATCGGGGGCTGGAGCAAGGTTTAAGGGCTATCATTTTTTCATCAATTCCAAAACTTCCTGTTCAACAGTTTTTAAATACTTCCAATAGGTGTAATAATACAATTATTTGATCATGATAAAACCCAACTCAATCCTTGAAATAAGCTGCGGGGATCACTCAAAGCTCTATGAAACAAAAGGCAAGGAGTGGAACCTTTTCGTAGGAATAGACATTAACATGAACCTGTGCAAACAGGCAAAAAAGCAGGGTCTTGAAATCGTCTGCTGCGATGTCTTCAACCTGCCCTTCAAGACAAAATCATTTCAGGACGTGTATATACAGTGCTATACTGCACTCCTTGAAAAAGATGCTTTTAGCGAGGCCTTCCAGAAGAGCAATTACGATGAGTTCTGCGAGTTCATGGGCAGTGAGATCGACTATGCCTGGCAGATCGTGGATCCATTCTACGAACTACTGATGGATTGCAGGCAGGTGAGCGACCACATAATATGTCTGCCATCATGTAATCTTGAGATGAACAAATATCTTGTCAACGCTGTCAAGAATTTGCCCAGTGTTACCGTCGATGTTGATGATCCAAAAAACTGGGGTGGAAAGAAAAAAACCTGCGTGATGTACCTGGACATCGACTGCACCATACACGTTTGATTACAAACATTTTTAACAGGCAAAAATAATATTAAGGTCGATGGTTCGAGTCCTTGCAACCGGTACTTTTGATATACTTCATCCAGGACACCTGCGCTATCTTTCTGAAGCAAGATCACTTGGCGATGAACTCTATGTGATAGTGGCACGTGACTCGATGATCAAGCACAAGCCAATTCCCGTCGTACCCGAGGTACAGAGGTTAGCCATGGTGCAGGGGCTGCGCATTGTGGATAAGGCAATGCTGGGAAGCGAAAAAGATATGTTTGAGCCGTTGCTGGAGATAAAACCAGATATTATCGCGCTTGGTCAGAATCAATTCTTTAAAGAGAGTGATCTAGAAAAACAATTGAAGGATCACGGGATCAATGCGAAAGTCGTGAGAATCAAATCGTTCGATAAGTGCGAACTGTGCAGCAGCGCGGCGATCATAAAAAAGATTCAACAACGAACTTGAACGAACTCCACTCATATTGATTTCGTTTCGAGTTCGTTGAGTTAGTTGCTGATTTCCGGGGTTACAATACAGATTCTATTCGCTTCAGCGCTTCCCTGATGCGATCCTGTGAAGTAGCATAAGATATTCTGATAAAATCATTGCCTGCTTCACCGAAAGCAGATCCTGGCGTTGTCGCAACAAAGGCTTTGTTCAGCAATAGTTCTGCTACTTTCTCACCGCTTCCGTATTCGCTTACATCTGCAAATGCATAGAAAGCACCTTCAGGCATTGCGCATCTTATGCCGAGTTTGTTCAATCCCCTTACGATAAGATCCCTTCGTGCCCTGAATTCATGCACCATATCAGTAACACAGGTCTGGTCGCCCTGAAGCGCCGCTATTCCTGCATACTGCACAAAAGAAGTAGCCTGGCTCACTGAATGAGAATGAAGTTTGAGCATCTGTTCGTAGATCTCCTTTGGCGCACTGACATATCCCAGCCTCCATCCTGTCATCGCGTATGCTTTTGAAAAACCATTTACCGTGATTGAAAGGTCTTGCATCCCATCCATCGAGCCGATGCTTATGTGTTCTTGATCATAGATTATCTTCTCATATATCTCATCTGATAAGACCAGTATATTCTTATCAACAGCGATATCTCTTATCTCTTTTAAGGTCTCCCTCCTGTAAACTCCACCTGTTGGGTTGCACGGGCTGTTCACCACGATAATTTTTGTCTTTTTTGTAATATATTCAGCTACGTTTACAGGTGTAAAGCTTTTATCAGGATCTGTTGGGACCCACACTGTTTTTCCACCTGCAAGCATCACGCAAGGATCGTATGATACCCAGGCAGGGTCAAACAGGATGGCTTCATCGCCTTCTTGCAGTACAGAAAGCATGACCTCAAAAATAGCCTGCTTTGCACCCGGAGTTACGATTATGTTGCCTGGTTTTGCTTCTATATTATTTTCGTTTTTCAGCTTCTGAGCTATCGCTTTTCGTAGCTCTGGAATACCTGGTGAAGGGGTATAATGTGTATCACCGCGTTCAAGCGATGCTTTCACCGCATCGACGATATGTGACGGTGTGGCAAAGTCCGGTTCCCCCAGGCTGAAACTTATAATATCTTTTCCCTGGCTTTTCAATTCGCTGGCAAGGTTGGATATCCGCAGAGTTGCGGATTCAGTGATCTTTTGAAGCCTTTTTGCGGTCATAATGTATAGCTCAAACACTCTTTTCTGATATTTAAGGCATTCTGACAACTAATATCACGAAAAAAAATTACACTCAATTCTATATTTTGGAAAACTATGGCAACATATATATACATATAATAATAATCATGATAATGAGGAGCAAACAGGAGGATAAAGAAGGAGATGAATACGATGAGTGAATCCAACGAAGTCGTCCTGTGGATGGAAAATTGCGCTCCAGAGAGATTAACAGCGAACAAGGTTATGCTTTGTACAAGGAACATTTTTTTGCTCCAGAATATGAGAGATATATTCCCTGAGGAGTACCACGCAATAATACAGAGCAGCAGTAGCGCCGGAATAGTCAAACTGTGAACTTATAACTATGATCCCGATGACCAGGAAACGCTGTCCTGAGTGTATTAGACCGGTCTGCCAGTGCATCTTGACTCTGAATGGATGCAATGAAAAAAAGCCCGAGGAATTAAAAGGAGTGCCCCTTAATCCTTACTCAATGCATGATCTGTTTACCTGCGGCTAAGAGTTTATTCTTTTAGCATTTTGATCATTTTTACAGCAGCTTCCACAGCACGCTTCGCATACTCAACGCGTTCATGGGCGTCAAGCCTGCTCATACCTGGACCTGATATACCAAGAGTTACTGGCTTCCCAAACTCAAGTGCAAGGTCTGTGATCTTTCGCGATGCTTGCTGAATCACGATCTCATCATGTTTCGTCGAACCCTGAATAACGCAGCCGATCGTAACAACAGCATCGATACCCTTGTCCTGCACAAGTTTTTTTACTGCAAGGGGCATATCAAAAACTCCGGGCACATATAACACTTTATCAACCGAAGCCCCCAAAAAAGCAGCATGTTCTTTTCCGAGTATCTCCATCTGGCTTGTCAAATCACGATTGAATTCTGAAACAACGAATCCCAGTTTTATTGTCATTATCACACCTGAATTTTATATAATATTCGTTAAGTTTTTGTTAACTGTTTGGTTAAGCATATGCATTATAACCACAGATAAGCCTTATCAGATGCGTTATAACTGTTTTATATGCCATAACCTTAATGATGCAACCAGGTAATTATATAATTTTTGGTATGCTAAAAACCATTACGCAAAACAAGAATTAACACTATATTAGATACTTTTCACGATTAATCACGAATTGCTAAACAGAATTCTTTTTCTTCTTACTCATTTCAGTTTGCATATTAAAAACAACCTTCTCATTTTCCATCAGAGAATTTTTTCTTGTAGTATTCTTGCATTTTGTAAGAAAACATACCAACAGGAGTGCGATTCATTTCATTGATGCTTCGTAGTTTGCAAACGCTATGGTATTGACAAGTTGGTTCTTTCTTTTCTTCGCGGTTTCCAAAAACCACATAATAGATAATTCCAAGAGCGGCGAATCCTGCAAGAAGATATACCACATACATGAATATAAATTCTAACAATTCTAACATACATTATCTCCTTTTAATATACAGAATCTTTGAAATGATAAAATAATTATTATTGTTTATGTCCAACAAAGAATAATAGTGCTCCTATGATGAGCAAAGGAATTCCGATAATTGCTCCAAATATCGATAAACTTAATAGAATACCTATTATTATCAATATAAACCCAATCGCTTTTCTAATCCCTGTCATAAATTTAGATAATATTACTTTTCTTCCCGCTCACTTTTTCTTCATCTTTTTTGCAACTGATTTAATTTGCGATGTTGTACTTGGGATATTATTATTTTCCAAGCACTATTTCAATAATGGAAACGTTCGATGCTCTGTCTTCTGAGACCATTTTTTCTGTACCTATAGTTATACCATTAATCTTTTTATCCATTAAAAATCTGTTCCGTGAAACCTCAGCAGTATCAACCGCTCTTGATATAGCCTTTCCTCTTGCCTTGATCACAACTTCGTTTGCACCGTTGTTGAATTCCTTGACTACAGCGAGAACATAGTTCATTACCGGTTTATTCCCGACATAGACCACGTTATTGTCCGTCATACTGCCACCTCTTTTTATAGATGGATTATTATGCCGCTACTTAAACTTAACGAAATGAAATCAATGCAGGAAATGCCTCATTCCGGTAAACACAAGCGAAATCCCGAGCCTGTCTGCAGTTGCGATCACTTCTTTATCACGTATTGAACCGCCCGGTGATACAATATACCTGATGTGACTCTCTGCTGAGAACACGATGCTATCGTCAAACGGGAAGAAAGCGTCACTTGCCATAACGCATTCGCTAATGATATTCCTGATGAATTCATCCTCGCTAATACCGGGTTTCTCCAGTTTGTACAACAACTTGAGGTTATCCACAGCTTTTGTGGCTGCAAGTTTTCGAATAGCATCCACGCGGTTGGGCTGACCTGCCCCGATAGCAAGTATCTGGAAAAAGCCTAATTCATATTCCCTCGCAATTACCACGGCATTTGACTTGGTATGCTTGCAAGCGGCGAGAGCGAATTCTGCAAGTTTTCGTTTTTCTACAGGGAAAGCAGCCTTTGTGACGACATCCCATTTTTCATATAATCCCCTGTTCCTCGATTGAACGAGCAATCCTCCTGAAATATAATGGTATGTGTTCGGAATAGGTTCTCCATTATCCAGGGCAAGTTCAAGGATCCTGATGTCCTTGCTCTTGTTTTTCAGGAAATTAAGTGCATCATCATCAAATCCTGGTGCTATTATCAGCTCCACGAACCTTCCTTTCAGGAACTCCATGGTCGCCAGTTCAGGTTTTCTGGTAAGGCATATTATGCTTCCGAAGGATGATACCGGGTCTCCATCCCATGCACGTGATAGCGCATCGATCATCGTTTTTCCGGTCGCAAAACCGCAGGGATTCGTGTGCTTTACCACTGCTGCAGCAATATCATTCCTGTACTCAAGTATGATGTTCAACGCACTTTCTGCATCAACATAGTTATTGTACGAAAGCGCTTTTCCGTGCAGCTGTTTTGCGTCTGCTATTGATGGTTCGGTCACGCCAGGTTCTTTATAGAATTTTGCGGTCTGATGCCAGTTCTCGCCATACCTGAGTGTTCTACCTTCAACGAACAAAAGACGCAGGATATCTTCATTTGCAAGCCGCTCGCTGAGGTATTTATCAATAGCGCAGTCGTAATCCGCGACCCGCCTGAAAGCCTTCACAGCTAGGCGCTCTTTTGTCTTAAGGTCAATTTCTCCTTTTTCAAGTTCCCTTATCACCGGGAGATAGTCCAATGGGTCTGTTATTACAGCCACATGGCTATAGTTCTTTGCTGCCGCCCTCACAAGTGCGGGTCCACCGATGTCGATGTTCTCAATAGCTTCATCAAGCGTTGCATTTTTATCTTCGATCATTCTCTCAAATGGATAAAGGTTAACTGCCACGATATCTATATACTCAATACCCTGGTTTTTCGCTTCTTTCACATGAAGCGGATTATCACGGACTGCCAGGATGCCGCCGTGTATTTTTGGGTGGAGCGTCTTTACCCTGCCTTCCATTATTTCGGGGAACCCGGTAACATCGCAAACGTCTTTGACCTTAATTCCAGCTTCTTTAAGAACTCTGGACGTCCCACCAGTAGAAATGATCTCAAAACCAAGCCTTTTTAGATGTGCTGCAAAATCAACTATGCCTGTCTTATTAGAAACGCTTATTAAAGCTCTTTTTGGCAGAATTCATCACCTTATATAAATAGCAAAAGAAAGCCTTAAGCTTTTCTGGTAGTTTTTGCATTATTTTGGCTGGGAAGAAGATACAATAATACCTTTAGCCGAAGTAGCTTGCGCTTTCCCTGTCAAAACCACCGACAAGTTCCATTTTTGTTTCATCGGGCTGCCATGTAACATCAGGATAGACAAGGTTCTTGAAAAATCGATTCGTATCACGTGCGATCATAGTAGCCAGATGCTCTTCTCCGAACATATTCCTTGTGATCTCGATCACCATCTGCCTGACCCCGCCTTCATCTAAATATCCCAGGGTATGCAGGTATTCATGAAGCAGAATATGGAAAATATAAGGTTTGTATAACTCAGGTCGTGTCTCTTTGATCCTCTCAAGAGGTATTTTGTTCATTACGATCACATTGGTACCCACAGGGTAGAAAGCTCCAAGAAATCCCTGCGGATGGTTCCCCAGGTTGGCAATACCCAGCATGAGACCGCCGCGGCTTGCTCTCTGATCATTCCATACTGCAGCCTTCACTACCTCAAAGATATCAGCAAGTGTCTTTGAATTATCGAGTCTTGCATGAAAGCTCGTCCTCTTTTTTGCATCTTCTGATCTCATTGTATTCTTTTACCTTATTATAATGTTCGCATTCTTACGAACATACATTGATGATCAATCGTTAAATAGGTTTTGGTCAAAGGATTATTTCTCTTCAAAAGTCATTTAAGTATTGGTATCTATATGTAAAATATAGATATGACAGACAACAGGCCACTGAGAATCATTGTTGTACTTTCAATATTACTTGTCGGCTCATCCATGTTATTATATGGGCAGATCAAACTCAATGGAGAAAGGATCAGCGCTCTCTCAACTATTTCAGAAAATCAAAAAGAGACCATACTACAGCTTGAACAAAAAAACATTCAACTGGAACAAAATCTATCACTAACAGAAAATTTATTGAAAAACGAAACGCAGACAAGGCTGAAGCTTGAAAAAGATATTTTTAACCTTACAATGGTGGCAAAAAGCGATTATGCGGTCCTTGCTGTAGATGAGAACGAAAAAGGTCATTTGATACCACTTGAGGTCGTGATCAAAAGCGGCAAAGGCAACCTCTTTCTCAATGTGGCCAATGTCCTTGTGGATGAAACCCTCCAATCTTCGGCGCAGACAGCAGTACTTGTTGCCCGTGAGGTCTCAAGGAAAAACCTGTTCGACAAGGATGTTCTTATTAACATAGAGGCTCAGGCTCAGGAGCAGAAGATCTCGATATCAGGAGGAAGTGCAGGCGCAGCAATTACACTTGCTGTGATAACTGCCCTTCAGGGTAAGTCGTTCAGGAATGGTGTGTACATAACAGGCACGATCAATGAAGATCATACTATTGGCAGGATAGGCGGAGCCAGGGCAAAAGCGCTGGCTGCGAAAGGATCGGGGGCGGTTTTGTTCCTTGTGCCAAAAGGGCAATTGAGCGAGGTGGGTGATGTGGGAATTGAAGTGAGGGAAGTTGCAGATATAGAGGCTGCGGTGAGATTGGCGGTAGAATAAAAAAAGAGTACAGCTATGAATGGTGTTCATTATCAAAGATCCTGAACACTTTTGAGCGCACTCTCAAATATCTCAAGGCCTTTATCTATCTCAGTTCTTGAAATAATAAGCGGCGGTACGAACCTGATAACAGAGTCACCAGCAGGCAGAAGTATCAATCCTCCGTCAAGTGCCTTTTTAACTATAGTGTCACGCTTTTGCGCAGCCGGTATCTTATTTTCTTCAACAAGTTCCGCTCCTATCATGAGACCTATACCACGAACATCACCTATGAGAGGAAAATCATCTTTCAGTTCGTTCAGGCGCTTCATGATATAATTTCCCTTCTCAACTGCCTTTTCCCCAAGCTTTCTGCTTTCCATAAATTCAAGTGTAGCAAGCCCGCCAGCTGCTGCAAGCAGGTTCCCGCCAAAAGTATTGGCATGCGCTCCTGGCTCCCAGCTCATTATTTTATCCGTAGAAAGCGTAGCTCCAAGAGGTATCCCACCGCCAATGGATTTTGACATGCACACGATATCAGCCCTTACCCCGAAGTTCTCCATAGCCATGAATTTCCCTGTGCGGAATCCACCGCTCTGGATCTCATCTGCGATAAGAAGAACATCATTTTCATCGCAGATCCGTCGCAGTTCTTTATGGAACTCTACCGGCGGGACGATGAACCCGCCTTCTCCCTGTATGGGTTCCACGGCTATGGCTGCGGTATCTTCGGGTGAAAGCTCTCTTTTAAAGATGGTTCGTTCGATCTCCTCAACACAATAGATCCCGCATCCCGGATACTCAAGATTGAAAGGACAACGGTAGCAGTAAGCATAGTGTGAGTGCACGACCCCCAGGGATGGGAAATGCTCTTTATGCCGCCTCTTTGAACCTGAAAGGGAGAGAGCGCCAAGCGTCCTGCCATGAAAAGCCCGGTAGAATGCGATCATATTGCTTCTTTTTGTGTACCAGAAAGCAAGCTTCATGGCCGCCTCCACAGCCTCTGCGCCGGAGTTTGAGAGAAAGACCTTATCGTACCCTGTCATCCCGCAGAGTTTCTCAGCAAGTTTTACTGGTATTTCAGCATAAAAATCCGAAAAACCACAGTGCACCATCTTATCAAGCTGGGAACAAACAGCTTTTTTAACAGCTTTACAGTTATATCCTATATTCATCACAGCCACGCTTGCTGCAAAATCAATGTAACTGTTACCTTCAACATCATATATCGTTGAGCCTTCGGCACGATCTACCACAAGATCATATGGTCGTGTGAGCGAGCAAACGACTTTATTATCCCGGTCTATTATATCCCTGGAAATATTTGTTATTTTTCTCATAGTTACTCCACATCTATCTGCGCTTTCTGGAGCCTTCCACTGTAATCGAAATAGACGGTTTTTATTTCTGTGAACTCATCTATTGAAGTGGTGCCAGCTTCACGCGTTCCGTTCCCTGTTGATTTCACACCGCCAAAAGGAAGGTGAATTTCAGCTCCTATTGTGGGGGCGTTTATGTATGTTATACCGGTTTCGAGCTTCTCAATTGCCTTGAAGGCATTTTTTATATTTTCTGTATAAATGGAAGACGACAGCCCGTACACAACGGAGTTAGCAATATCGATAGCTTCATCGAGGTTTCCTGCATTTATTATAGAGAGAACCGGGCCGAAGATCTCCTCCTGAGCTATTCGCATATCTGAAGATACACCAGTAAATATTGTGGGCTCAAAGAAATATCCGGGAAGTGGTCTTGTGATCTTTCCGCCAAGTGCCAGTTTTGCACCTTCCTCTTTTCCAATTTCTACATATTTTGAAACTTTCTGGAGTTGTGAATTATTGATGACCGGCCCCACATCTGTGTTTTCATCAAGACCGTTACCGAGTTTAAGCTTTCTTGTTCTATCGATCAGCTTCTTCTGGAATAGGGGCAGTATCTTCTCATGCACTATAACACGGCTTGCAGCTGTGCATCTCTGGCCAGTAGTTCCGAAAGCGCCCCACAGCACGCCGTCTATGGCCAATTCAATATTCGCATCGTCCATCACAATAATGGGGTTCTTTCCTCCAAGTTCAAGAGAGACTCTCTTCATATCCTTTCCAGCTTCTTTGAGTATCCATTTGCCAGTTTCCACAGAGCCTGTAAATGAGATCGCTCTGATGCTTTTATTGTGCACGATCGCGGCTCCAACCGTGCTTCCCTCACCCATCACAAGGTTCAGGACACCTTTAGGGAGCCCTGCTTCTGTAAGTATCTTTACAAGCTCGATAGAAAGAAGCGGTGTATCGCTTGCTGGCTTGAAAACGATGGTATTACCTGAGATAAGAGCAGGCATTATCTTCCAGGCAGGGATCGCGAGCGGAAAGTTCCAGGGCGTAATAAGTCCAACTACGCCTATTGGTCTTCGCACTGTCAAGCAGAATTTATCAGGCAGTTCCGAAGGTGTGGTCTCACCAAAAAGCCGCCTGCCTTCACCAGCAGCGTAGTAAGTCATATCAATGGCTTCCTGCACATCCCCGCGCGCCTCTTTCAATATCTTTCCCATCTCCTGTGTCATGAAGCGTGATAATTCCTCCTTTCGTTCCTCAAGCATCCGTGCAGCCCTGAAAAGGATCTTCCCGCGAAGGGGTGCAGGTGTGCTGCTCCATGAATCAAATGCTTCAACTGCGCTATCCACCGCGCTCTGGACGTCGCCGGTAGATGCCATCTGGAGATGTGCTATTGTTTCAAGTGTGGCTGGATCTACATCATCGAACGTTTCGCCAGTTTCTGAATCTACCCATTCACCGTTTATAAAAAGGTTGTATTCCTGCATGACACTTCACCCTGATATTTAGTTGGCAGGGATTCTATTTTAATGTATTGGGATTGCTCTGGACAATTTATAAAGTATTAAGTTCTCGCAATAATATAAGGAATAATGGGTACTATGGAAATAATAACCCACGACATAATAATCATAGGTGCCGGGCTTGCAGGTCAGATGGCCGCGCTCGCTGCCTCGCAAAGCTCAGACACGGCGATCGTTTCAAAGGTACATCCCATCAGAAGCCATTCAGGAGCAGCTCAGGGTGGAATAAATGCGTCCTTTGGCAATGTAAGTGATGACGACTGGGAGAAGCATGCTTTTGATACTGCAAAAGGTTCGGATTATCTTGCAGACCAGGACGCTGTGGAAATTCTATGCAAGAATATAACTTCAAGGATCGTGGAGATAGATCATTTCGGGGCTATATTCGACAGGATGCCTGACGGCAGGCTTGCACAGCGACCTTTTGGCGGGGGGAGTTTCCCAAGGACATGCTATGCAGGTGACGCCACCGGGCATGAGATGCTTAACACATTATATGAGCAGCTTATAAAAAACAACGTAAGGGTCTATGAAGAGTGGCTCACGACTTCACTTATGGTTGAAAATAATGAATATAAAGGAGTTCTTGCTATAAACCTTAAGACCGGTGAAACCGCATACTTCCGATCAAAAGCGGTCATCGTCGCGACTGGCGGCTGCGGAAGGGTTTTTGAGCGGACAACGAATTCCCACCAGAGCACGGGGGATGGAATATCCATGGCTTACAGGGCTGGCGCGCAGGTGTGCGATATGGAGTTCGTGCAGTTCCACCCCACCACTCTTGTCGGGACGAACATTCTGATATCAGAGGCAGCAAGGGGCGAAGGAGGATTTCTGATGAACTCAGAGAACAAGAGGTTCATGGAATCTTATGCTCCTTCAGCAAAGGAACTTGCGCCTAGGGATATTGTTGTGAGAAGCATACAGACAGAGATAGAAAAGGGGCGAGGGATCAGCGGGGGGGAATTTGTCTGGCTTGACCTCACAAGCCTGGGCAGTGAGAAATTAATGGAAAAACTGCCGCAGGTATATAAACTTGCAAAGGATTTTGCCAACGTCGATGCAGCCCAGGACTGCATCCCTGTGCAGTCGGCGCAGCACTATACCATGGGGGGCATTAGGACGAACAACAATTGTGAAAGTTCGATAAAGGGGCTGTTAGCATGCGGGGAATGCGCCTGCGTGTCAGTTCATGGAGCCAACAGGTTAGGCGGAAACTCACTTGCAGAGACGCTTGTATTTGGCAAGATCGCAGGAGAAAGAGCACTTGAGTACATACGGAAGAAGGGAACCCCGGGAATCCAGAGAGAAGCTGCCGAGAAAGAAGAGGAAAGAATAAACCATCTTTTCAGGAGCGGGGACGAATCTGTGCCAGAGTTACGAAAAGAGCTGCAGAATATCATGTGGGAAAGGGCGGGAATATTCAGGAATGAAAGTGACTCACGCGAAGCTCTGAAGGCTGTGAAAACACTAAAAAAGAGATACTCAAATGCAGGAGTAAAAGACAGCTGCAGGATATTTAACACAGATTTGATGCAGGCTATAGAGCTTGGTTTCCTGCTTGACAATGCAGAACTCATAGCACAGGGCGCACTTTTGAGACGCGAAAGCAGGGGAAGTCATTTCAGGACTGATTTTCCACAGAGGGATGATAAGAACTGGCTTACACATACCATAATTGCCTTTAAAGACGGGAAGCCTCAGGTCACCTTTGAACCTGTCAGGATAACTTTATTCAAACCGGAGGCGAGAAAATATTGACGGAAATCAAACTCATTATTTTCAGGTACGATCCATCTAAAGATGAAAAGCCTCACTATGAAACGTACACTGTTCCATGGCGGCAGAGGCTGACGGTACTTGATGCCCTGAACTACATTAAGGAAAATATTGACAGCAGCATCTCATTCAGGCAGGGATGCAGGTCTGCAATATGCGGCTCCTGCGCGGTAAGGATTGAAAAACGTGGATGTCTGGCATGCAAAACCACGATTGGAGAAGAGACGCGAGAGATCACGATCGACCCGCTGAATCATTATAAAGTGATAAGAGACCTGGTTGTTGACCTTGAGCCCTTCTATGAAAGGATGAAGCAGATCCAGCCATACCTCGTAAGGAACAATACAATTGCGATGACCACAAAGGAGATGCTGATCAAACCTGAAGACCTGGCAGAGGCAAAGAACCTGAGAGACTGCATCCTGTGTGGCTCCTGCTTTTCGGATTGTAATACTCTTGATGTGGATAACACTTTCTGCGGACCTGCGGCGCTTGTAAAAACATTGAGGTTCGCATCCGATCCCAGGGATAATAATGAAGGCAGGCTGGCACAGGCAGTTGAACTAGGGCTTTACAAATGTCCTGTTGACCAGGAGTGTGAATTTGCCTGCCCGAAGGAGATCAATATCCGAAGAGGTGCGATCGAGAGGCTTAGATATCTTGCGGTGCAAAAGGAACTGGCTCCGCTGCCTGAACATAAGAAGCTCATCAATTCAGTGCTTGACTCTGGTGGGATCGTACCAGTAAAGGCAAAGCCAGCCACCGAAATGTTCCCGGAATATATCAAAGAATTCGATGGCGAACCTCAGGCAGAAGTCCTGCTGTACCTGGGATGCATAATAAACAGGAGAAAGCAGAATGTTGCTGCTGCAATAATAAATATTTTTCAGAATAATCGCATTGCAGTTCATCTGCCCGGTAAGGTGACGTGCTGCGGTTCGCCTTTCATGAGAATAGGTCAGAGGGACAGCATGCGTCCTTTCGTGGAGAAGAATTTCAGTATATTCAATGATTACGCCGCACGGGGAATAACCGATGTCGTGACGAGCTGCTCTGGCTGTAATTCCACATTCAGGCACGACTTCCCGAAGCTTGCAAAGGAGTTCGATATACCGATGAACTTCAGGATATTTGATGTTGGAGAATACATGTATGAAAAAATAGCGCTGAACGTCAAAGGTCTGAAGAAGACGAATATCAGAGCCATGTATCATTATCCCTGTCATATAAGAGCCAGCGGTCTTGCTGAAGATATCTATATAGACCTGATCCAGAGGATACCAGGAGTTGAGCTTGTGAAAGTCCCGAAGTCAGGCTACTGCTGCGGCGGCGGAGGAGGGGTCAGAGCGGCTTTTCCTGAACTTGCTGACAGGCTTGCTGTGCGCAGGATCGAGATAGCGAAGGAATCAGGAGTGGATACGCTCATAACTAACTGCCCGTTTTGCGTACTTTCGTTCGAGAGGGTGCTGGGGATGAAGGAAGAGAGGGGTGAGAAAATGGGATTCAGGATAATAGATTTCTATGAGATGTTCAGTGAAGCGTACAGCATTTAGTGAATCAAATGAGGTATATGGTTGCTGATTCTATAGACTCAATATACACAGTATACTCAATATTCTCTTGGTTTCGGCTCGAACATCTTGATATTCACAGGCTTATGATTTATCTTTGGTCCTTCAGGCGTGCAAATAACAAGCGTATGTTTGAGCCAGTTCTTATCATCCCTTTCCCGAAAGTCAAGACGATAATGAGAACCCCGGCTCTCTTTTCGAACAAGAGCGCTGATACATATTGCCTCTGCAATATCAAGCATGCCATCAAGCTCGATCGTGTTCACCAGTTCCTGGTTAAAAACAGCGCCTTTGTTCCTGACATACACATTCTTATAACGCAACTGTAAATACCTGATATTTTCCAGAGCTGCAGTTAATTTTTCTTCATTTCTAAATATTCCCACGTTTTCATCCATGATCGTTTTAAGCTCATCACGGATCTTGAAGAACATTTCACCATCTTTTTTATTGAGCAAGGATGAAACTCGCCGCGTTTCCTCACGCATCGATCTTTCAAGGGCATCTGGTTTATCAAAGTTAGATGAATTCGCGTGCTTCAATGCATTTTCCCCAGCGAGCTTTCCGAACACTATGGTCTCAAGAAGGGAATTCCCACCAAGCCTGTTTGCACCGTGGACACTGATGCAGGAACACTCTCCGCACACGAAGAATCCAGGGATCGTGGTCTCACAGTTCTTATTTGAAGCTATCCCGCCCATGGAATAATGCTGACCTGGCTGCACAGGTATGGGCTCTTCAATTGGGTCTACGTCTGCAAAATCCATAGCGATCTGCCTGATCCCTGGCAATCGTTCATTGATCTTTTTCGCACCCAGGTGGGTGAGGTCAAGCTGCACATAACCCCCTTCAAATCCTCTGCCTTCGTTTATCTCTGTCTGGATCGCACGGGCCACGATATCCCGCGGGGCAAGGTCAAGCAAATGGGGGGAATATCGTTCCATGAAGCGTTCCCCGTTTTTATTTTTCAGGATACCCCCTTCTCCACGCGCGCCCTCTGTGATAAGGATATTCGTGTCATAAAGAGTGGTGGGGTGGAACTGCACGAATTCCATATCCTCAAGCGCTGCGCCACTTCGGTAGGCAACTGCGCACCCGAATCCTGTATTTATTATCGAATTCGTTGAACGTTTGTAAATTCTTCCATAACCACCCGTTGCAAAGATCACTGACTTAGCATGAAAACCTTCAATTTGTCCGTCCGCGATGTTATATCCGACAACACCTGAACATTTTCCATTATTGACCACAAGACGGGTTACCAGCCATTCTTCATAGAACTTGATGTCGTTCCTGAGTGCCTGCTCATACAATGTATGCAGCAGCGCATGCCCTGTCCTGTCTTCTGCGTATGCAGTACGTGGAAATCCGGCGCCACCGAATGGGCGCTGGGCGATCATCCCATCATCTGTCCTTGAAAAAAGTGTTCCCCATCGCTCCATCTCAATGATGCACCCCGGAGCATCCTGGCACAGGAAAGCCACAGCATCCTGGTCAGCAAGATAATCACTTCCTTTAATTGTATCAAAGGCATGGTCTTCCCATCGGTCGGTCTTTCCGAGCGCGGCATTTATTCCACCCTGGGCTGCTACTGAATGCGAGCGCAGGGGGTGAACCCTTGATATGACAGCCACATCGTTGCCACTGGCTGCCAGAGCGGCGCGCAAACCCGCTAAACCTGCACCAACGATGATGATGTCGTGCCTGAACATAGTCATACTACGAGCATCTCTCGTATTACTTTGACTATGTTACATTAATAATGTGTTCATTTATGTCGTTAATTTTTATATATAAAATCATAAAAGAAATAAAAAAGATATTATTTTATGTTATCCTTTAGTAAATAAAAGCAAATAATAATCAATTAAAAACAAAAATAAACTTTAATAACTAATTAAAAATAATATAAACAAATAATAAGTTACATTTTTCTATTTTTATGATTTTAATGTTTTATTATTACATTATATTATATTTAATGCATTCTATTACAGGGGTACAATAGAAAACTATATACATTATTACCATTATCATAAGTATGATGACTATGATTAACTTAACGACTCACGCAGGAGATAACAAGATGAAGATAGTCCACGTTCAATCTGTATTACCACAGGAAGATGTAGTCGCATTAAAGGAAAAGGCCGGAGAATCCTCGATCAAAGAGGCAATTTCAAAGGCAGTTTACCATTATTTGAACTGCAAGAACGAGGAATTGTGAAGGATATTCCCCGTTATATCGCATCGGTTCCAGTTCAGAACCCGGAAACTGAGCAGATGAATATCTCTCTTGGTTTTGATGAAACCGGAAAGATGGGATTATATTGTGGAGATACAGCAGAACTTGGGCAGGATTCAAGTTATATAAATAAAGATTCCTTCCCTAACAGCGGATTGCTATCATGTGGTAAGTACTCGATGTGGCTTTCTATGTTCTCAAGGCACATAACGAACTCATTCGAAGAAAATGGTGAATAATTAAAGGCACCAAATTATACAACAGTACTCTTTCTAAGCCAGTCAATATCGCTCTGATAAAGCTCCCGCAGATCTTTTAAACCGAGCCTGAGCATCGCAACCCTGCTAACTCCAAGCCCCCAGGCAAGCACAGGGTACTTGATGCCAAGCGGCAGCGTTACTTCTTTCCTGAATATCCCTGCGCCCCCAAGTTCCACCCATTTGCCCCTGCTCTCTATATAGACCTCAGGTTCAACGCTTGGCTCTGTGTATGGGAAATAACCTGGTCTGAACCGGACTTCTTCAAAGCCCATCCTGTGATAGAATTCTGTCAGGCAGCCCAGGAGGTTCTTGAAACTGACGCCCTTGTCCATCACGACGCCTTCAAGCTGCTCGAACTCTGGTGTATGCGTGGGGTCGATCGCTTCGCGGCGGTATGCGCGGTCGATGCAAAAGGCTTTCACAGGTGGATCGGGATGGTCGGCAAGGTATTTTATCGTGACTGCCGTGGTGTGCGTCCGAAGCACCTGCTTTCGTGACACATCTTCGCTCCATTTGCCTCCCCAGCCCCTTGAGATGCCGCCACCCGTTTCATGCATCTCCTTTACGGGTGCTATGTATTCTTCAGGCAGGTCGCATTCTGTGGCAAGGTGAAAGGTATCCTGCATCTCTCTTGCAGGGTGGTCCTGCGGCTGGAAAAGCGCATCGAAGTTCCAGAACGAACTCTGTACAACATCGCCTTTTATCTCGGTGAACCCCATCTCTAAGAATATCTGGCGCATCTCGTTTATAAGGCGCTGGTAAGGGTGGATTTTCGCGCCGTAAACCGGTTTTACCGGGGTGTTGATGTTATATGGGCGTATGCGTGCAGTTTTCCATGACCCGCTTGTGATGATGGTGGGTGTAAGCTGGGCGATCTCTTCTTCTATTGTTAATCCTGACGCAACAAGTGTTTTTCCTGAATCTGTGATCCTGATTATTCTTGTTTTTTTCTCAGTCTTTTCAACAAGGTTCCTTTTTATTAAATCCTTTACCGCCTCTCCAATATCTGAAAGTGGGCCAACTTTGAGTTTTTCAAGAATATTCTCGTCTTCACCTGGCTGCGCTTTTCCTGATGGTATTATCTTATCCCCTTCTATTCTTGCCCAGTTCTTCTTTCGAAGCCATCCCAGGGCAATACCCACCATCTGGGGCGGGAATTTCTTTTTCAGTTCGTCAAGAGAAATGGGTGCTGTTAGCGAACTTATTATCTGGCGCTCAGGAAGTGAGATATTTGCATAAGTTTCGCCTTCTTTTGTGAGGTTGTAGATGGTAGTTATGGTTTCTTGTACCTCACAGAGCCCTTTTTCAGCCAGGAGGAAGGCTGATTGCATGGCTGCTTCGATGGGGAGGGATGAAGTAGAAGCAAGCTCAACTGGTGTGAATTTTGGTTTTTTAAGAAGAATGAGCAGGATCTTTTTCTCGTTGTTGGTGAGTGCAACTTCTTTTATTGAGGACATAAAATAACGTTACAATGAACAGCGAGATATTTAATGATTTGTGAAAGTTTTGGAATAGTAAGTAATTCTATTATTGGAGCCTCACAGGTTTTTTAGCTCTTCTTCTGGAGTTGCCACTTCTACGCATTCCGCAGCTCTCTCAGTCTGTTGTTTATCGAGGCTGATTAATTTTGTACCGAACATAGATGCTACTGCCACATAAATTGCATCGCACCCTCTCAGCCTGTAACCTGCTGCGAGTCGCGCAGCTTCATCCGCGAGTTCCCGGTCTATAGGAATAAATATAATGTTCGGGATCTGTTTAAGTTCTTTTATAAACTCAAGTGCCTTTTCATTATCGTCCGTACCTCTTGAGATCGCGGAAGATATCTCTGGCAGGACAATTTCCGGGACAACGATAGTAATCCCGCGCTCTTTGATTATTTCCATTAGCTTCTGGCTATACTCATGAAGTCTCTCGCTTTCTATCTCAGAGTTTGTAAGCACACTGGCATCTAAACAATACATACTATCTTCTGGATTCGGAGATTAACTGCCAGCTTGGTTTATCGCTTTTCCAATCACGGTTTATTTCTTTACCAACCATGTGCAATCTGTCCCATGCTTTTGGATCCTTTTTCTCAGCCGCTGCACCAAGCATCCGACGCATAACCTTAAGTTCAACTTCCAGAGTATCTATCCGGTTCTGCATGGTCTTTATAGTAGTTTTCATTTTCTTACCTTGATTATAATCATAAAATTACAATGTGTGTCGGAATATATAAACTTATTATCTTCCATTTCTCCTATTTATCAAACACCTCCCTTCGCTGCCGATCAACTCTTCCCTCCCAACCATTTTCAGCCCTTCAAGCACCAGCCCGTAATTCCTTTCATCCTTATATCTCATCAACGCCCGCTGTATCCTCTTCTCCCTGCCTTTCGCAACATGCACCTCTTTCATCGTGAAAGGATTGATACCTGTATAATACATGCACGTAGATGCTGTCATGGGCGTGGGCGTGAAGTCCTGTACCTGTTCTGTGTAAAGATTGTTGTCGCGAATATACTCAGCAAGTTCGACCATGTCCGCCACTGTACAACCGGGATGCCCTGACATGAAATATGGAATGAGGTATTGTTCCTTTCCAAGTTTCTTGTTTTCAGAAGCGAATTTCCTCCTGAATTCATCGAACACGATCCTTGAGGGCTTATGCATCATATCTGTTATCTGAACTGATACATGTTCCGGCGCAACTTTGAGCTGCCCGCTAACATGATGCTCGCAGAGTTCAGAAAGATAACCCGACTTATCTGCGAGCACAAGGTCATAGCGGATCCCTGAGCCTATGAACACTTTTTTCACCCCGGGTATCTCGCGCAGGCGCCGCAGGAGTTCGACCTGTTTCTGATGGGATGTATCAAGGTTTTTGCATAAAGGATGGGTACAAATCTTATCAACGCATGCGCCATATGAGTCCCACTGGTCGCAGTGCATCGAATACATATTCGCAGTCGGTCCGCCTACATCCTGAACGATGCCCTTAAAATCCTGCATTTTCGTCATCCTTTGCACTTCGCGAACCATAGATCCAATGCTCCTGCTCTGTACAATTCTCCCCTGGTGATGCGTCAGAGTGCAAAAAGAGCATGATGCAAAGCATCCGCGGTGGCTTACTATAGAGAATTTTACTGGGGCTAGCGCGGGTATAGGTTTATTATAAGACGGATGAGCCATTCTGGCATAAGGCAATTCATAAACATGATCCAGTTCTTCACCGTCCAGAGGCAGAGCAGGCTTATTCTGGATAACAACGGTCTTTGGATGCACCTGAACCACAGGTCTTCCCCTCACAGGATCTTGCTCCTGATAATGAAGGTTGAAAGCTTTTGCATAGAGCATTTTGTCCTGTGAGACTTCTGTGAAATAGGGGAGTTCCACATAACCTTCATGGCTCACAGAGCGCCAGTTACTTATTTCAGTCTTGATGACAGTGCCCGCGATGTCAGTAATATCTTTAATGTTCTCGCCTTTTGAGAGGCGTGATGCTATCTCGACGATCTGCCTTTCTCCCATCCCGAACACCAGCATATCAGCCGGTGAGTCGGCAAGTATTGATCGTCGAACAGAGTCTGACCAGTAATCGTAATGAGCAAAGCGGCGCAGGCTTGCCTCGATACCGCCGAGAACTATGGGTGTATCGGGAAAGATCGAATGAAGTTTGTCTGAATATACTATAGCGGCCCTGTTCGGTCGAAGCCCCCCTTTTCCTCCAGGTGAATAAACATCATCACTTCTTATTTTCAGGTTCGCAGTATAATTATTTACCAGGGAATCCACATTCCCTGAAGTGACTCCAAAGAACAGGCGCGGCTTTCCGAGTTTTTTAAGATCAGCATATGTTTTACAGTCAGGCTGCGCTATTATTCCTACGCTGTAGCCCGCATCCCAGAGCACCCTTCCTATCACAGCAGCGCCGAACGAGGGGTGATCGACATAGGCATCCCCGGTTATCAGGATAGCGTCGAACTCGCTTATTCCGAAAGCTTGCGCTTCTTTCAGGGACATGGGGAGGAAGCGGGGTTGTTTACTCATATATTCTGTTGTATCTTGAGCTAAGGATCATGTTCTTTGCATTCCCTGACCAGTTCCTCAAAAGTATAGCGCTCAGGCATTATCCCGACCCTGACCCCGAACCCCGAAAGCGTTTCTGAAGTAGGTTTCCCGATAGCAGCAACGGTCTTTTCATTCATTATACATATGATCTCGTCTTTTATTCCCATATCTTCTGCAATAGCCATGAAATTCCTTACCATCATAGAACTTGTAAAAGCAAATATGTCAATGTTCCCGGCAAGCGCCTCTTTCATCAGCTTTTCATGCCTCTCATCCCTGGGACGTATTATCTCATACACCTGAGTCTCATGCACCTTTGCGCCTTTCTCGAGGAGCCCCTTAACAAGTTCAGGTGCGCCGTGGCTGCTGCGGGCTATCTCGATAACAGAACCTTCAATTCCTCCATCAATTCCTGAAAGCATCTCAACAAGGCCAACTGAACTGAATGAATCTGGCATAAGACTAACGATAATCCCGTTTTTCAGGAGCGCTTCTTTTGTTTTAGGTCCGATCGCTACCACATGTGTCTGATTAAGTTGATCGACGAACTCATCTGTTGAATTCAGTTTCAGGAGGGTGAACTCCACGCCATTGGCGCTTGTGAAAATAACATAATCTACGACCCCGGTCATTATGCGTTCAAAGAATACTTTAAATTCGGTATCGGTTTTGTCAATTACATCTATCATGGGTGCTGTTATCGCTTTGAATCCCATTGAGTTTGCAAGTTTGATTGACTCTGCAAGATAATTTGCAGGTCTCATTATGGCTATTACTTTCATGATTCTCTTTTTAGCTGAAGACAGTACTATTAACGTTTGATATATTTTAAGTTAAGGTGAGGTTAATATTGGTTCGTTTTTATGATCGACGAAATCAAGATATTCCATAAGGATCTAACTGTGATACGATCTGAACTGGAAGCCCATAAACCTTATGAAGCCTGTGGTGTGTTGATCGGTACACTGAATGGAAGCATTGCGATCGTAGAAAAAGCCTTACCCATCACTAATTCGAAGCGAACCAGGAGAAGCTTTGAACTTGACCCGAAAGAACATTACGATGCATGGAACGAGGCTGAGAAAAAAGGTAAAGAGATCGTTGGTGTGTACCATACTCACCCCGTTTCATCCGCTGTTCCTTCGTTGTGGGACAGGGAGACCATGCAGAATGACACTTCTGTTTGGCTTATTGCGGGTGCGGATGGGATGCGGGCGTATGTGTGGGATAGTGGTTTAAAGGCTGTGAAAATGACGGAATATTCTGGTGTGAAAACACAGTAATAAACAACCAACTCGTACGAACTAATACGAACTCATGCTACCGGAGTTCGTTCGAGTTCGTAACAGTTCGTTGTAAACGTCCGTTATTTTGCCCGTTTTCATTGTTGTCTATGAACACCATTCATAGCTTGGGTTCAAGTATCCATTCCTTCCAAATACCTCTCGCACGCAGCCAGGTCATCCGCGGTATTAACATTCAGCGCAAGCTCTTCATCATCAAGGATGAAATTATAATCTTCCTGTTCTTCACGAATTCTACATGCATCCAGAATGTTTATCCCGCACGGAACGATGAAGCCGCCATTCTTATGAAAAACAGTATCAGGTCGAACACCAAGCCGGGTACATACCTCAAGCCTCATGTGAACCGAAAGGGCAGGCATGTTAATCTCTTTGTATTTTTCTATTGTCCTGTCTATCAGGGCAGGCGTTATAAGAGGCAGGTCTGCCATTGTAATTAATACGCTCCCTGTTATGCCAGCTTCCTCGACCGCTGATGCCATATCGTTCACGAACCCATCGCCCTTTGTCTGTATCATCCTTAAATTCTTATGCTGTTTTATAAAATCAAGAAGCCATAGGTTCGTTCTATTGACCCGTGGAGATGTAGCTACAAATATGCGATCTATGTTCTTTGAAGCAAGCAGCGCCTCAAGGACATAAGATATCATTGGTTTCCCAAGGATCATTGTGAGTGGTTTCTCCTCGATCCCAAGGCGTTTTCCTATCCCTCCAGCCATCACTACTGCATCCATAAATACCCTCCGATGAACATGAGAGCTGCCAGGCGGCCTATTTCATTGGATGCTCCCACTATATCACCGCTCACTCCCCCGAAATGTCGGTTAGCAGTATTTAGGACTAGCAGTCCTGAAAACTGTGATACTATGAGCGCTCCAATGCCAATTGATCCAAGAGCGAGATAACAAATTATCCCAGTAAAAACAAGACCGATCACAAGATCGGAAATCTTCGTGTTATCCACGGTCATCGCCCCGAAGCCTTCATGCAGCTTTTTTCCGAAAGCAGCCACTGTGACCATGGTCTGTTTTGCGCAGGTCTCAGCAGCTATCAGGGCAAAAGGAAGAAGATAGGGAAGAGTCTCCTTTTTTTCAGCAATAGAAACAAGGGCTGAAAATAAACCAAGAATTGCGATCATACAAAAGACAATTCCTCCGGTACCTACTGCAGTATCCCGCATAGCAGCGATCTTTTTTTCCCGAGTACCGTGGGCAGCCACGCCATCTCCAAAATCTGCAAGCCCGTCTATGTGGTTGATCCCTGTAAGATAGTAAATAAAACTAATTATAACGAACGAAGTCAGTATTGGAGGAAGTATTGCAGAAGAAGCATATCCTGCTCCCGCAAGCAGTAACCCGACAATTGCGCCAACGACAGGGAACAGATAGATATGCTTCATGAGCTTCTCGATGCCTTCCATGCTTATTCCCACTGGTATTGTTGTGAGGAAGCCAAAACCTGAACGCAGCGCAAAAAGAAGTTCTTTCATCCTGCAAATCCGGTTTTCTTGTTTCTGGGGAAGGTCTTTTTCACCTTACCACCGTCATCTTTTCCTCTTGAATACATATTGGCAGATGCCCCACCTATGAGCCCAGCAATTACATCGTCCATGAAAGGTCCGAGCTTTGCAAGGATACCGGGTTTTAATTTATCGAACCTTACGTACTCAAAGATACCTTTGTCGCCGCTGATGTATTTGGCTATACTCATGCCAATAACCTCATCCACTATCAAATAGGTCAGGTCTTTATCGAACGTCTCCTTGTTCATGCCAGGCAGTTTTCCTTTTTCACCTTCTTTTTCAAGTAGAATGCCTGCATATAACAGGATGCAAAGATTTGGGTCTGAAAGGGCAAGTTTCAGTTCTCTTTTGAACACCTTTTCAGCTATGTCCCTGTTCTCAACGCCAGGATGGGGGACATAGAGTTCCATGGCTGCTGATAAGAGCGTTTCTTCTGAAAGACCTTCATCTTCAAGGATTTTCTTTATGCTTCTTGCTTTCTTATTATTGACTTCTTTTGGCTGGTTTTTTTTCTTTTTTCCTTTTATGGTTGATAATTTCATATGCTTCATGGATTACTTTTCATATTTTAATCCTTTCGTAAAGTGGTCGATCTTTTGTATAACTGAGGTTGAAAAACAAATTATAAGATACCACCCTCCCCAACCTGCCTTTTATACCACCGTTATTAATTTGGACTAATCTATTATTATGTCAATGAATGAATTTTCTTGGCAGATAAATTCTGGAGGCATTGACTTTATTCCTATCTGATTTGATCATATATATTAATCACGATGAACAACATTCATCAAACCGATGAATATAAACATATTCGTGAAAATAACAGACAAATTAATAAAACATGCTGGTGAGAAATATGTCATCAATAACTGTGTATGGAGAAATAGAGGATGAGATTAAATCGATCTTCAGATCCAGGCTTCAGACCCAAATTCTGTTATCTTTAATGGAAGAAAACAAAGATCTTTCACAATTACGTGAAATAACAGGAAGTACTTCTCAGGCAGTTATTCCAAAAATCAGGAAATTGGAGTTAAATCAATTTGTGGAGGAAGAAGGCCACAATTATAGTCTTACACCGATGGGAAATATCTTAACATCCAAGATGTATGACTACGTTATGGCTTTTGGAGTATTCTGCAAATTTAAGGATTTTTGGGCAAAACACCACATCAGAGGAATTCCTGAACCGTTATTGAAAGATATAGGAGACCTTATTGATTCAGAAATCATTAGTGAAACCACTGAAGATGTTAGTAAAGTATTGTCCACCTATTTTAGATGTTTACAGGGATCCAGACAGGCATTTGTTGTTTCATCCATGACAAGTATTGAACTTATCGATGCTGTAATTCAAATGTTGGAAAATGGAGTTCCTGTTGAGGTTGTGATTACCGGGGATCTATTCATGAAATTGGATAAGGAACCCTATATCGAAAAATATTATGAAATGATGAAATTTTCAAATTTCAAATTAATGGTCACTGAAGAATATGTTAGAGTTGGCACTACGGTCACTGAAAACTTTCTGTCGTTTGGTTTATATAAAAAAGATGGTATATTATTTGATTTAACTGAACAGATATTTGGTTTCGACAATAAATCTCTTGCCTGGGGGAAAAGGTTTTTTCAATATTATAAAGATCGGTCTAAAATAATTGAAATGCCAAAAAATGAGCGAATTGAACCTGGAATTTAATGCTCCGATCGGGATTTGAACCCGAGTCACTGGCTATCTTTATTTTAGCGATAGACACGCTTAAAACTTGAAAGGCCAGAATGATTGGCCGACTACACTATCGGAGCGCCGGAGGCTTAATTGAACACGACTGTATTTAATGGTTTGGTAGGGAAAGTATAATATTCATCTGAATTATTCAGGTACTAATAATGGTGAAGGATTCAATAGGCGTAATATTTGGAAAAACCGAATCTCTTAATTTCAAGTTCGCGGTATCAGACAGTACGGCAACAAAGAGGTCTGATTATGTCAAGGTCTGGCACGAAGTGGATGGCTGGACGCTTGCTCAGGTAGCCACCATTACGAGATCAAGCGAAGGCTTCTCCATAGAGCAAGCCGTAGATGTGGCTGAAGGAGCTTCAAAGGTAGGGGATATGGACCAGCAGATAATCGCAGAAGCTGCGGTTATTGGTTCAAGGGACAAACACGGGGCGCTTCGCATACCTAAATCCCCATTCAGCCCTGGAGATAAGGTTTTCAAGGCTGATGAGGTGCTCATAAAACAGACACTCGGTCTCATGCGCGGTGATGTGTACATCGGGCTGCTTGAGGGGCAAAACATTCGGGTCAATCTTGACGCTAACAACCTTGTGCAAAAGCACTGCAGCATACTTGCCAAGACTGGAGCCGGAAAATCATATACCAGCGGTGTGATACTGGAAGAGCTTCTGGAAAAGGACGTTCCCCTGCTGATAATAGACCCTCACGGGGAATACGGTACACTAAAAGTTCCCAACCAGGAGAAACCAGGGATGTTCGAAAGATACGGTATAACGCCAAAAGGTTACGGGGACAGGGTAACAATATATACGCCAGCCAGTAAGACGCTTAACCCGACTGCAGACTTGCTTTTCAGGCTGAACGGCATCAACCTTGGAGTAAAAGACCTGATGCAGTTCTTCTCTGATGAACACTCGCAGAATCACACAGGTATTCTTTTCGAAGCTGTATCGAAACTCAAAGTTGAAAAAACAAAATATACGATCGAAGATATTATTTTTGAGGTAGGTCAGAATAAAAGCAAGGTAAAATGGAACGTGATCAGCAAGCTTGAGACATTGAAAGAGACGGGCATTTTATCTGATAAAGCCACAACTATTTCCGACCTTGTAAAAGACGGCAGGGCATCGATAATCGATATGAAGGGCGTAAATCCAGACCTTCAGGCTTTGATCGTCGCAAAGCTTTGTGCAGATCTTTTTGAAGCAAGAAAGCTCAATACTGTGCCCCCCTGCATGCTCGTGCTTGAGGAAGCGCACAATTTCTGTCCTGAAAAAGGATTCGGAGGAACAGTTAGCTCTGATATTCTTCGTACAATAGCATCAGAAGGACGAAAATTCGGTCTGGGCCTCATGGTTGTTTCACAGCGACCTGCCCGCGTGGATAAGAACATCCTTTCCCAGTGCAATACCCAGATAATAATGAAAGTGACAAACCCCAATGACTTGCAGGCTATAAGCAAAGGTCTTGAGGGAATAAGTTCAGAAGTTATTGATGATATCAAGCGCCTTTCTCCCGGGGTTGCCATGATCGTCAGCACCTACATAGAACGACCTGTGCTTGTGGATATCAGGGTTCGAAAAAGCAAGCATGGTGGCGCAAGCGTCCCTGTCGTCAAACCGCCTATTTCGACAAAGATAAACATAGAAGTTTCCGAAGGTATCGATACTGCAAAGGAAATAATGGGGGAACAAAAGACAATTGAGGGACAGGCTAAAAAGCCAGAGAAAATTTCTGAAAAAACCCCGGAAAAAACCCCGGAAAAAAAACCGAAAATTCGAACCGGCGAATTGCTATATGGAAAGGAAGCACCAATAGAGGAAGAGGAACCAAAAAAGGAAACGCCAAAGAAAAAAAAGCAAAAGGATGATATAAGCCTTTATGCTAAAATGTTCGGTTCGAGGAAAAAATGACGACCCTGATGGAAAAAGCGCATGCTGGATTGGTGACAGATGAAATAAAGCGCGTCGCTGTTAATGAGGGAATAGATGCCGGTGATGTCAGGAAATATCTTGCTCTCGGGCATATCGTGATACCAAAAAGCATTAACAGCAAGTCTCATCCTATAGGGATCGGTAAATTGATGAGGACAAAGATCAACGCCAACATAGGAACTTCGAGGGATTATGTTGATATCGAGGCAGAGGTCAGAAAAGCAATGATCGCAGAAAAATACGGCGCTGATACTATAATGGACCTATCAACGGGTGGAGACCTCGACCTTGTGCGAAAGAGGATCATTGATGCTGTTAATATCCCTGTGGGTTCTGTTCCCATTTACCAGGCTGTTGAAAAGGGGGTAGAATCAATGACTTCGGATGATATGTTCAATGCTGTACGCAAACATGCAAAAGACGGTATTGATTTCGTGACCATCCATTCAGGCGTGAACCATGAATCATTCAAACGCCTTAAGAACAGCGACAGGATACTCGATGTAGTTAGCCGGGGCGGGGCGCTAACGCTGTCATGGATGAAACACAATTACGAGGAGAACCCTTTTTATGCGGAATACGATTACCTGCTTGAAATTGCGCGTGAATACGAGTTGACCATCAGCCTCGGGGACGGCATGCGTCCGGGGTGCATAAATGATGCTTCGGACAGGGCAAAATTCGAGGAGTTCATCCAGCTCGGAGAACTTGTGAAACGGGCGCGAACAGCAGGAATACAGACTCTTGTTGAGGGACCAGGGCATGTTCCCATAAATGAGATAGGACTTTCCGTAACAGCGATGAAACATCTCACTGAAAATGCACCTCTTTATCTTCTGGGTCCGCTTGTGACAGATATCGCCCCAGGGTATGATCATATCACAGCAGCAATAGGGGGGGCTGTGGCTGGAATGTATGGAGCAGATTTCCTATGTATGACAACACCTGCTGAACATCTTGCGCTCCCTGATGAAGATGATATCAGGGAAGGTACGATCGTCACGAGGATCGCAGCCCATGCAGCAGACCTGACAAAGGATGGTGTCAGCGAGAGAGCGAGGGCGGCTGACAGGGAGATGGCGCTTGCTCGAAAAGAGCTTGACTGGAGTAAGCAATTCGGACTTGCGATCGACAGCGAGAAAGCAAAAAAGATCCATGCAAGGAGCAAGAACGTAGATACATGCAGCATGTGCGGTGAGCTTTGCTCGATAAAGATGATGCGTGAAGTAATGGGGAAGAAGTGAATTTAATGATAATAACCCGGGTATAATAATTTGAATTATGGAAGAACGACTTATTGCTCCTACATCGAAGACGGAAGAAATCGAAGAAATCCCGATCCGTCCAGCCAGTCTTGACGAATTTATCGGGCAGACTTCGCTCAAGGAAGCCCTTAAAATATTCATAGAAGCTTCGAAAAAAAGGGATGAGCCACTCGATCACATACTTTTTTCAGGACCCCCGGGACTTGGGAAGACAACACTTGCTCATATCATCGCACATGAAATGGGTACAGAAATAAAAGCCACATCAGGGCCTGTGTTAGAACGCCCTGGAGACCTTGCAGCAATGCTCACAGTGCTGAAAAAAGGG
>JAUSDC010000221.1 GCA_030650845.1 Candidatus Methanoperedens sp. | reverse complement strand
AAAAAGATTTTTTATGTTCCATGAATGGAACATATTCTGTAGAGGTATTTATTTAAAAACGTTATACTTGGAGATGATTTGATGAAAAAATGGTTAATTTTATGTGGAATATAAACGGCTGACGAAAATCGGTGTTTAAAGAAATTAGACCCAAACATCCTCTCCGCTCCTATCAGACACGGAGATTTCCACAACATAGCCTTCCTGCTGCTTTTCGCCACCGCGGCGGCGCTGGTGCTGAGGTTGGCGGGCATGAGGTTCGGGGATTCGTTCCTGTTCGCAGATATAGGAGAGGGGCGCAGGGTTTTAACAAAGGATGGTTGCCCTGTCAGGGATATCACTCTCAGTGGCCGATGACAAAGCAGAGAAGGGGGATAGGAACAATTTAGCGCGCAATATATATTTAATAACTATATTTCTATAATTACACAGTCCCCGGCGCACGACATAACCCCACGCAACCACCACGCATAAAACAACAGAGCAATCAACAAACGAACGATAGAACGCGGATTTCGCGGATCACGCGGATGCACACGGATTTGCCTTTCAGGATGTATGCAAAATACATTTATACATTATTGAGTATAATATTCCTGGCGCCTGTCTGACCCCCACGCAACCATCATGCAAATAAATCCCTCTCATCACTATATTTATCTACCCCAAGCATAAAATAGCAACCTGTGCTCTTCGAACACCTCATCTACTCAACAGCCATAGCAATCATAGCAGGCATGTTATGGTTTAAACGCACCGGCAGAGATCCATCCTGGATAATTATAGCAAGTGCTTTCGCACCAGACTTTGACATCGTGGCCGGGGAACTTTTAAAGAAACTAGACCTGAACATCCTCATCAACGAAACTCCCATCAGGCACGGGGATTTCCACAACATTGCCTTCCTGCTGCTTTTCGCCACCGCGGCGGCGCTTGTGCTGAGGTTGGCGGGCATGAGGTTCTGGGATTCGTTCCTGTTCGCAGATATAGGAGAGGGGCGCAGGTTTTTGGCAAAGGATGTTTGCCCTGTCAATGATGCCGCTATCTGTGGCCGATGACAAAGCAGAGATAGGGATAGGGATGAGCAAGTATATTTATTTGGTATGGGATTTGTGAATAACAGTGTGCTGATTACAGGCAATCTCGGTGAAGGGATCATTATGGCACAAGCGAGACTGGATTTTTTGCACGATATATAATTACACAATGCTGGGGCGTATCATGTCTCTGCAAAAGGAGGTTTGGGCGAGATACGGATGGGGGATTCTGCGTAAATATTAAGGTTGATGATGAATATTAGACATACAATAATTTCTTGAAAGTGTGTATTATGCAGATTAAAGAAATCATGTGGATTGAGAGGTTTGTAACCAAAATCATAAAGAAGCATAATGCCACAAACGAAGAAGTGGAAGAAGCTTTGCACTCAGATGCGTTATTTCGGCGGGCAAAAAAGGGTAAAGTCAAAGGAGAAGATGTGTATGTTGCATATGGACGAACTGTCGCAGGTCGATATCTTTTTATAGTTTTCATCTATAAATCGTATAATATTGGATTGATTATATCTGCGAGAGATATGACAGACAAAGAACGGAAATATTACCATGCCAAAAAAACTTGAGAAAATACCTGAAGAATTTAAAACATACGAGGAAGCTGCAGATTTCTGGGATACTCATGATAGTACAGACTACATTGATAATCTTGAGGAAATTGAAGTGAAAGTAGATGTTCAAAAGAGACACTTTCTGTTGGAGGTAGATCTGAAAATTGCTGAGATACTTCAGGAAAGCGCCAGGAAAAAAGGGATTTCTGCAAGCTCTCTGGCAAATGAACTCCTTTACAAACAACTTGCGGAAGCAGTTTAAGAGTCATATATTAAAATTTAGTTATACTGTCCAGCGCGCTTATCAGAAGACTTGGCAACCTCTGGTACTGTGAAAATATTTAACCGCCGATGAGTGCAGATTTAATGCTATGCTTTCAGATAATTATTTACAAAATATAAAAACTTTTATTTTGTTTTTCACCGCAAAGGACGCAAAGCATAGCTGCATCGGTGTCAATTGCGGTTATAATTTTAACTATGTTTTTATAATTTTTTTTTATTAAAATGTCGGCGCACGACATCAACCCCACGCAACCATCACGCACAAAAGAACACCATTCATCACCAAATTTATACCCCATCAAAATAAATAAGAACCCGTGCTCTTCGAACACCTCATCTACTCAACAGCCATCGCAATTATAGCAGGCATGTTATGGTTTAAACGCACAGGCAGAGACCCATCCTGGATCATCATAGCCAGCGCCTATGCACCCGACTTCGATTTAGTCGCTGGGGAACTTTTAAAGAAACTAGACATGAACATCCTCACCACTCCAATCAGACACGGGGATTTCCACAACATAGCCTTCCTGCTGCTTTTCGCCACCGTGGCGGCGCTTGTGCTGAGGCTGGCGGGCATGAGGTTGGGGGATTCGTTCCTGTTCGCAGATATAGGTGGAGGGCGCTGGTTTTTAGAGATGAGATGATCGCGAATTCAGCATATCGATCTTGCTGGCCGATAACAAAGCAGAGGTGGGGTATCGGGGCAATTTAGCTCACAATATATGTTAAAAGTGAAAACGAACCGCTGATGCACACATATACGATAATTATTACTTCAAAATATCTATATCATTACGCTGGAGCTGTCACCATTGCATTTATTTCATATGCTGTGAATTTGGTGCAGACAATTCCTTTATGTTTGAATTTTTCAATTATTTTTTCAATTTTTTGCATAGTATTATTTTCGAATTTGTACATAGGGTTTTGTATGCGCATAGGTTGATGTGCAGAACAACATATATATCACTTAATAAATATTCAAGTCCCTATGCTCGAAATGAAGACAAAACCAACACCGATGAACGCAGATACAATAATTATCACTCCCTAATTATTAATCCCCGCCCAGTAAATGTACCACATCGACATTTCATCATAATAATAGGGGATATATTTATTAAAGAGTAAGGAATTCAAAGGAACAAAGTGGTGCAGATAATTTTCACCAGTTAACTGAAAGGATAAGTGTCGAAAAATGAATGCTATTTATTATTGCTCTTCCCGCGGGTGGGCTGAATGAATATCGCTTTCCTGGCGCCTGGGTTTTTACCGAACTGGGGGAGACGGGGAGTTATGCCTTAAGTAATTTCAAGCAGCATCTTTTTAAGCTTTAAACCGAATTAAAATAGAGTGATCTATATGCAAACAAAAGCAATATTTGATTCTGCATGAAAAGAGAGATTATGAAAGCAATTGAATTTCAAACCAAGATAAGACCTGATGGCAAAATCGATGTACCAGATACATTTTTCAAAAAACTCCAGCATGCGCAGATGGTTCGGGTGATAGTTCTGATCAGCGAACCTAGAGACATTCGTCTTGAAGAACAAGCATGGAAACGTTTGACGGCTGAGCAATTTCTCGCAGGTTACGGCAATTCCGATGCCGTTTATGATCAAACATGATGCAGAGCTATCGTGTGGGTGAGGTCGTCCTGCTTAAATTTCCATTTGCAGATCAGCAAGATGTTAAAAAGCGTCCTGCACTCGTGCTGTTAGATGCGGATGATGATGATATTCTGGTGGAGCGACAACTGGGTATTTTGACACAAAAGGATATGTCGAATGTTCAAGCCACGCTTAAGAAGATGTGGGAAAACCAATTCCGATAAAGCATAAGGGACGAATTAGATGAAGATATTTCGGTAGCTGCATTATTTAAATAATTATCACGTGCTAAATATTTAAGTCCCGGCGCCTCCGCAATCCCCATACAACGTCTAGCTTTATGGGCTGTGGGACAAAATTGATCAAGGTTTCACTCAACTAAACTTTTCGATAAAGCAAAGGTCTATGTTTCTGAGAAAGGTTTATCACTTGATAATGAATTATTAAATTTAATTCGGAAAGGAAGTTCACATGATTAAAAAAAACACTTTTTGGTACCTTTCTACCTTATCAATTTTAGTATTGGTTATCGCTTTTAGCTTCCAGGTAGCAGCTACGCCCATTATTGTAAACGACCATTCTGCCAAGGATCTTCGAACATTAGATGACAAGTTCAATGAGGTATCGGGAATTGTTCCGGAATTCGGTGGAATGTTCCTCGAAGGAGACGCTTTGAAAGTTTATTTGATAAAACCGGAGAAGAAATTGGCCGCACAGGAGGCAATCATTTCAGTCTTTGGGCGTGAGCGTGTCCCTGGTGGTGGTGTCAAAGTTCTCCAGGGGGAATATACTTTCACAGAGCTCAAAGAATGGCAAGGGCAAATGGGAGGTTTATTTAATATCCCGGGAGTTGTTTTCACCGATGTCGATGAGAGTTCTAACCGTCTGAAGATCGGTGTTGAGAGTTCAAATTTAACCGGGGTTGTTGAAGAAGAAATGAAAAAGCAGGGCATCCCGAACGGCGCATATATTATCGAGCAAACCGAACCTATCGTATTTGCGTCCACATTGGTCGATAATATACGACCTCTTCAAGGAGGCATTCAAATAACCTTCTCAAATAATCCCAACTACTATTATGCCTGTACATTGGGCTTAAATGGCGTCCGGTCAGGAGTAAATGGTTTTGTGGTCAATTCACACTGTACGTATAATCAAGGAGGAGTCGATAGCACAAGCTACTATCAATCACTTATTGCTACAGGCAATCATATCGGAACCGAGATAGCAGACCCATCGTATTTTAATTGCGGAGGCGGTAATCAGTGCCGATATAGTGACAGTGCTTTTGCAGCACGGGACCCGGGAGTCACAGCAGACCTGGGATTCATCAAGAAACCGGATAGCGTAAATACAAACTCCCTCACTATCGCTGGTAACTTCAGAATAGTGAGCGAGGGTTCGTCCTTAGTAGGACAAACGCTTAATAAAGTCGGCAGAACTACAGGATGGACGCAAGGACAGGTCACAAGTACATGCGTAAATACAGGTGTATCTCGGACACGTATTGTACAACTGTGTCAGGACTTCGTGAGTGCGGGGGTTGATAGCGGGGATAGCGGGTCACCTGTATTCAACATAACAAATGGAAACGATGTCGAGTTGCGCGGCATACTGTGGGGTAGTAGTGGAACAACATCGTTCGTCTACAGTCCCATAGCTAATATAGAACGAAGCGATGAACTAGGATTGATCAGTACCACAGCCTTACCGCAATATACTCTGTCTGCACCAGTAAATTTAACAAGCAGGCAGGCCAATTTCTGGATCAACTATACCTGGGCTGCAGGACCAGGAAACAAAACAGACAGCTACAACGTGAGCGTTAATAATTCATGGACAAATGGATCAACCAGGAACTATTCCAATAACAGCAATCTGGCGCCTCATGGCTGGAGCAACATTACAGTGAGGGCATATAACAATTCAGGATCTTTGAGCGCTCCAGTATCGAACAACACACAGTTAGCCAACAACATACCGAATCAGACTATAACTGGAGGTCAAACTATCACATTATCAGGTGGTCAATCTTTCACTTTTACAGGTGGTCATACTGTTACATTTACAGGAGGTCATTCTATTACCTTCACTGTAAATGCTACTGATGCAGATTTTGATCCAATAACCTACAGCACTGATGCTGCAAAAGGAAGTCTGAATAGCATTACAGGTGTATATTACTGGGCAACGAGCCTCCTTGATGTGGGGACATATATCTGGTCTTTCAGGTCAAGTGATACCTATGGCGGCATTGATAGTGATCTTGTGACCCTGAACGTGGTCGGACCGACCTACATCCCGCCCACACCATCAGCATTAACACCCCACCAGAACAATTTCTGGGTGAACTATACCTGGTCAGCAGGATCAGGACCAAACATAACCAATAGCTACAACGTGAGCCATAACACCGGCTGGTCTAACAACACAATTCCATTCAGGAACAACACTGTTGGTCCTCATGGATGGAGCAACATCTCAGTCTATGCTTATAATAATTCAGGCACAGGGCAGCTGAACCTGACCCCGGCAATCATGAATACCCAGGTAGCAAACAATGTTCCAGTCCTCGGTACGATCGGACCCAGGACAGTCACAGTCGGTCAACTTTTGACCTTCACGATCTCAGCGACCGATGCTGATTCAGATACGCTCACGAACGCTACGAATGCTTCAAAAGGAACATTCATTCCATCAACAGGCGTCTTTACATGGACACCAGGAGATAGCGATGTGGGAACATACCTGTGGAGCTTCAACACAAGTGACCTGTATGGCGGTGTTGATAGCGAAACAATAAGCATGACCGTAAATTCCGCTCCTGCAATAATTGGTTATGCGCCTCCCTCCCCGGTATACGATAGCCAGGGAGCCGCGAGAGTTTTCAATGTTACCGTGAGCCAGACGGTGAATGTGACCTGGTACATCAACGGGACTGAGGTAGGGTTCAATGGGAGCGTGACCAGTGCGAATTACACCAATACAAGTGCTGCCGTGGGAATGTGGAATGTGAGCGCTGTAGCAGTGAACGACAACGGAAGCGCGATGCAGACATGGGTGTGGGATGTATCGAACCTGGCCGGTATTCCATCTATATCCTTCACCTATCCCACTCCGGCGGACAGTTCAACACTTACTGAGAACTTTGTTTTCATCAACACTTCAATAACCAATTCTACAAACACAACAGCTTTTATAGACTGGAATGGATCTCTTACAGGCTGGTGGAGGTTCAATGGAGAAAGTGGAGAGAGTTCAACATTCTTCAGGGACTGGAGCAGCAGGGGGAATAATAATGGCACATGTTCAGGATCAACCTGTCCGGTTTCTGCATCAGGAAAATTCGGAAATGGATTGAGTTTTGATGGGGTGAATGATTATATCACTGCAGGAAATAATGTTACTATTACCGCCCCGTATTCGATCGAAGGATGGGTCAAAATACCTGCAAATTCGGGAAGTGCAAATAAAAACATAATTAGTTTAGGCACTACTTCGAGCGGTTACCCGAAATTTTCGCCTCATAAAGGTACCACGAACAAACCAATGATCTACCTGAATGCATCGAATTATAGATACGGTTCCACAAATCTAGCTGATAATAACTGGCATCACATTGCGTTCATAGTGATGGGAACAAATGCAGCAGATATTCT
>JAUSDC010000208.1 GCA_030650845.1 Candidatus Methanoperedens sp. | reverse complement strand
TTCCAGATTGTATTTATCTTTGGGTATTTCATGTTGCGTATTCCTTCTCTTATTTCCATGTTATTTATGCCTCCTTATCCGCAACTATCACTTCTATGTCCTCTTTCTGTACCTTATCCACAACATGCTTCCAGACATCTCCAAGGTGTTCATAGAAACAGGGATCACACTCCCACTGGGATGGATCCTTCCGCGCGAGTGACCTGGAAACATCATCTGTATTACTCGGATCATCGACCTCAACAACGTAATATACATCGCGCGTAATTGGTACTCTTACTCTGACCTTCTTGGGTCCATCTTGTCTCATTTATATACCTCTTTGTGTTTTATGTATGCTTTGATTGTTCCATGACAATTATCACATAATGCCCAGGGAGTCTCGCTCTTGTCCACCATCTCTATCCACGATTTGAGTGTTTTATCCATTATCTCTCTGATGTAAGCCTCATTCGTTTCACCCATTGATTCCAGCATCTCGGTACTCTTCCTGAGCATTTCCTCCGGCCTGTATCCATGCTTTACTGCCCTTGATATCGCTTCCGGGGATTCTATATATTGTACGTTGTTCATTGGGCCAATAGCAACCGAACACAGATCGCACAATGCGGTAGTGTTACCATCCATCTCCTTCATTTCTGTAGTGGTGTCAAGGATCGCTACCCCATCTTTACTGACTTCAAAAAGTACCCTTTCAGCAGGGATCTTAATCCGTTTCTCAGGCATGTTTTTTCCTCAGCCCTTCTTACGTCAATAGCGACTCTGATGTGAACTCAATCGGGGCATTCATCACGCTAACAGGTCTTTGTGGTTTATGAGAATTGCCCTCTAATTGCGCATCTGCTTCAGCCTCAGTCTCTATATTGGCCTCTGTCTGCAGAACCGGCTCAGGGATAACCAGAACACCCCTCGTATCGTCCACCTTTACATCTGATTTCGTCACTACCGATTGTTCTATCTTCGGCGTCTGCTCCGCCTTTGGTACGACAATGGTGAAACCCCCAACGATATTATGTGCTTCTGGACTAGCCGGGGCTGCTACTGCAACGCCCTCTGTGGGTACAGGTACTACGCCCGGCTTCGCTGCCGCAGATTCTTGCGCCTGTTCTGGATGAAGTACTACAACAGCGATGGAGTGCTCAGCGGTCTTTTTCTCCTCAACCCTGGGTGGAATAAGCGGTTGCTGTGCGACCTTCTCAACAAGCTTCCGTACCTGCTGGTCAAGAACCTCGACCTTCATTCTTGCAATAGACATCTCTTTGTTGAGCAACCCTTCATATCTGGAAATAGTCTCCTTTGACGCCTTTACCATCTCCACATATTTAGCGGCAGTCTTTGTTGTAGTATCAGTGCCCTGAAGAAGCTTAGATAACTCCACCAGAGTTCTATCTACGTCTCTTGTGTTCTGTTCCTCGAATCTTACTTCAACGAGAGCCCTTGTCTTATCAGCGTCTATGAGAGGGATGCTCTCGAAAGCAGACTCGTAATCAGTTATACCGTATGCGGCAAGTTCTTTCGACAGTACCTCCATCTTCTGGACCATCTCGGCATGTACATAGGGGATGAAGTAAACTGCACCGCTTGGTCTTACAAGAGTTGGCGACATGCTTTTTATGATTTCGTGGAACATTACTCTGATCTGTTTACCAGTTAAGTAAGAGCAGTAAGTCTCATACAACTGCTTGATCTGTGTTGTTATTGGCTGACTGTCAGGTTGGAGATCATAATACCTGACATCTTCTGTATCCTTGTCGAAGTGTACCCGACCTATCTCTGCGTAATCCTCCGAGGTGAGCGCCTTTTTGCTAGCATCCCTGACCTCTTTGACTATCGACTTGACTATCTCATCATCGGTCTTCGCAGCCAGCCTGACCATGTAGACAGCATGCTTTCCCTCTCCAATATCAACCTCTGTCTCCTCGCTGAGCTCCGTCGTCGCTCGTTTGAATGCATTGATCTTGCTCGGCTCCTCTGGCATAAAATCCATTGGTATCTTTACCTGGGCGAAAAGATTCCTCAAATCTGAAGTTTTGATCCTGGACTCCTTTACTGAATACCATATCAGATGTCCAAGG
>JAUSDC010000215.1 GCA_030650845.1 Candidatus Methanoperedens sp. | reverse complement strand
TTAACCTCGAACATATGATAGGTAACAGCCTTCACATCAGACCTGAGAGTGTGTTTTTCCTGGTTGATAGTCTCACCCGATGCTGTTGCCTTGAGCTCATAGAAATCATTTTTTTTAATGCTTACATCAAATTTGCTAAAGATGAGGGCATCAGCATCCTTCAGGTAGACCAGTTCCGAGAGCCAGTCGAAGAACAAATTATCAACAGCTTCGTTTTTGAGTTCAATATCCCTTGTAATCACTGGCTCTACGCTCTTCATATCAACCATTACCTCAAAAGTGGCAATTGCAGCATCCCTGAAGAGTTCTTCCAGTGTCCGTCCCACCACTTCAAAAGCTGCGTCCGCAGTTGCAATATCCTCAAGGTATCTATACGGCATGCCCTTCCTCTATAATTCCCGGCTCTGATGTTCTATAATTATTTTGATAATATCTACTTCCCATTTCATATTTATGTTAGTCTGTGTTCCTATAAATGTTGATGTGCCCGAAATCTATATATTTCAATCAATCCATTTGGTGAAATAAGGAGTGATTATCGTATGAAGGTTAGTGAAAGAATGACTAAAAATCCTGTCACGGTAGAATCTTCAGCTACTGCGAAGGAAATCGCTGAAAAGATGAAACAAGAGAACATAGGAACTATACTCGTCACAGACAAAGGTCGTCTAAAAGGTATAGTGATTGACAGGCAGATTATTACAAAGGTAGTAGCTGCAGGGAAGGATCCGGCTAAGGTCAAGGTGACTGAATTCATGACTGAGAACCCTGTTACAGTTAGCCCTGATATGGATATAGAAGAGGCTTCACGGATTATTGGAGAGAAAGGTTACAGGAGAATTCCAGTTGTGGAGAATGGAAAACCTGTAGGAATAATATCTGTTGCCGATATTGTGGAACATGCCAGGACATGTACTGAATGTATGACGAATATACTCTGTGAGGCTGCAAAAGCAGAGAGATAATTTTATAATTTTAACTTGCAAGCGCTTTCTGCAAGGTTTTTTATTAATTGGGCGCATCTATCTGCATAATTCGCCGTCATCGTAATATCAACGGCTTCTTCCGATGCAATATCTTTTGTAGAAAAAATGCGCCGACTCAACCATTTTGTTTTCATTTGGGATAATATGCAACATTTCGAAAAAAAATGTGCCTTATCCCTTCATCTCAAACTCCTCAAACCTTTCCTTCTTCGCCCTGCAAATCGGGCAGATATCGGGTGGTTCCCCCCTTGCGCAGAGATAACCGCACACAGTACATCTATAGACCTGAGCCATTTCTTTCCCTCCTGCTCCTTTTTGTTCCATAATGCTCGGATAACCTTTCTCATAATATTCCAGCGGCCGCCTTTCCGGTATAGGCTCATGCTTCTTCTTCCCGCTTATCCAGTCATCGCTCACATACAGCACGCACAGGCAGCAACCGTACTCCTCAACATCAGCGTCGCGGTAGTTACAAGGGCAGATAATGTCCATATCATCTGCCAGCAAGCCGCTCGCTAAGCGGCAGGGGCATGAAAGATAGCCGTACCTGTGCTCGTTAAGACCCTGCAGGATGCCATCCAGTTCTTCCTTGACCGGATTGAACTGGTAGCCTTCCTCGTCAGCGATTTTCTTCATTTCAGAAAACATCTCAGCAACAGTTCTCATATTCCTCCGTATGAATTAATTGCTTCAACTTTATTTTATTATTGATCATTTTCATGAACTCTCCTCCGGTTGCGGCTACAGCGGCAGATAATAGGATATGACAGCTACGACAGCACCTATAATTGCTGAGTATGTAATAATCCGCCACGCCTTCTGCCGATCCATAGCGCGGAACTCCACCTGTTCTACTGTATCGGTCTCTCCGATATCAGGACTAACATTGAAAACTCCCTGCATGCCGAAATAGGCACAAAAATGCATACGCGCCTGAAGAAAACCAATCGCAGTCATCATCGCTGGAATAAATATAACAAGCCTCCAGGGTCGTGGCACGTCAAAATATACAAGCAGACCCAGGAGAATCACTGTGATGATTAACCCTGACCACCCTGCCTGTTTTCTTCTTTTGATTTCCGATTTTCCAATGTTACATACTCCAGGGATGTATCGCTCTCCTATATTATTATTCGATATCCCATTCATAAATTAATCCACGTCCACCGTTATCGAATTCCCCTTAACTTTAACAGGATAAGTTTCTAAATCATAAGTCTTAACCTTTGATAAAAGCATGCCTACATACTGGAAATATTTCATTAGACTTTCCGGTATTGGTTCCTCTCCAAAATCGGCGGGAACAGGGCCGCTTAAAACCTCGCCTGTAGTTATATCGAACTGGGAATGGTGCAAAGGGCAGGTTAAAATATAGCCCTCCAGGGTTCCCATTTCCATGGGAGCATTAGTATGACCGCATCTTCTGCTGACCGCGTAAATTTTTCCTTCATAATTGCATAGAACGATCTCTTTTCCTTTTATTTCGTACGCTTTCATACCTCCGGGCACTATTTCATCCGTTTTAGCTGCATTAACGAACATCTTGACCTCTTTTGATTTCATTAAAAGGAATCTGTTTCAATTCATTCGGGTTAGTTACATCTTTGGTTACAAAGAGTAAGCACCAGCAGCGTTTGATGGCATCAAAATGCTCCCTATGGAAAGGGATACAGGGACAGACTATTTTCATATTTTCCTCCCGTTTCTTAGTGAGTCCCTGACATGGACAATAGGGAATTCCGTGCTTTTGCTCTAGCATAACTTCCTGTTCCAGTAAGAAATCAACCATCTCCTCATCAGGGCTGAATTTGTACCCCAGAGGATCTACAATCTTTTGAAAAAGATATCTCAGAGCCTTTTTCCTTGATTCGACTGTCATTTCTGCTTTCCTTTATTTAATTCCAGTAATTCTGAATACTTTTCCGGATTATATCCCACCACAATCTTATCCCCAATTTTAACAAACGGAAAAGCCATTGAACCTCCAAGTCTTGTCATTTCCTCAATTATCTTCTCCTGTTCTTCTTCCCCCTGGAGGTCATAATCCACATAATCAAAAGGAATATTACTGTCCCTGAAGAACTGCTTTGTTTTTCGGCACCATGGACATGTACTTAAGGTGTACATGAATACTTTCGCGGTAATTATCCCTCCTGGATCTTTATAAATATCTTTCCGTCTGATGATTTCCACTCATAAACTGGTAATTTAATCTCCTTTGCATCCAAAAACTCGCCTGTTCTGAAATCATATCTCCAGTCATGACAGGGACATTTGATTATATAGTCTTTTAAAGTGCCACCTGCAAGGGCACATGCCATATGCCCGCAACTGTGCATTGCAATCTGTTTTTCAAGTATTTTTGCAATAACACCTGTAGTGCCCGGTCTCACATCTCCCAGGCTTGTTGATGTGAGGACGATTATATCCCCCACATCGGTTTCAAGCGCAGAAAGAAAATTATGGGTGCTTCTGACCTCGATGGTCTTGATCGTTTCATGTTCAAGTTCTTTTAACTTATGGGGTGAAATTCCACTCAATCCTACATAGCGCATACAATTACCCGTACATAGGGAACTCTTTTTCGGGGAGCGAAGCTGTATCAATTGTTTTTACCTGCTCCGAAAGTTTGGAAAGTTCAAGCTCTATTTGCTCAACATTACTTAATAATTTTTCAGTTTCTATGGATAAGCCAAAAATATTGTTGAGAATATTTATGACCTCGACTGCCGTTTTCGGGTCGGGATTGGGTCCGTGCGTTTCACCCAGCAAACTAATAGCAGGCATGCCACGAAGGAAGCAATCGATCATTATGCTGCCTGAAATGCCTGAAATAGTTCCCACCTGGAATATTTCAGTTTTATCCTTAATCTTTTCCAGTAATTCGGGATTTGTTGCTCCCCCAAAAACCCGCCGCTCTCCAGTCGTTGTGGCTATGCCTGAAATAGAAACAATATTTTTAGCATTAATGGACTGCATCCAGTTGGTCAGCACCTTACTGATATCGTATGATGCTATGGGATGTATGGGTATATCTGAAATTACTATTACAACCTCTTTTTTTGCAGCCTCATAAATACGCACGGGTAGATAGACCAGGCCATTAAAAAGCACCGCAAGCGGTGGGAAGTACCTCGAATCGATTGAGCCTATATATTCCATACCCAGTTCTTCTATAATATGCTGGCACGTTATGTTCCCTACAAGACCGATGCCAGGAAACCCCACAATAACTAATGGATTTTTCGATTTTAGAGGTTTATTTATGATTTTCACATAATCTTCTGCTAGTTCCGAAGCCACTCTTTCACCTATCGTTAATTAGGGCAAAAGTAAATATAATCTTCGTTCACGAATTAAAAATCCACTTCTTTGGCTATCCTGCAGAGAATGTGACTTTCATAGCGATTATAGAAAAAGGATTTTGCGTGGACTAAAACATTATGTAAAATTATATAAAGTTAGGAACTTTTCCGACAGTATCATTATAGAATTATGAAATACTTGTGCTTCATCCGTACTCGAAAATTGCTAATAAAGAGTTAGCAATCAGGCTTTGAGAAATAATTGGCGGACAAAAAGATACCAACGATTTTGGGTGGGCTTGCTTTATTCAATTTTGGTTCTTCCCGATAACACACAGCCTGGAACCTTCGGTAGAACAGAAAAAAGTTGAAAAAGCAGATGGGACAAGCAGATTCCACCCCATCATATCCAATTCCCATCCAGGCGCTCTCCGCATAGTCATAGATGCTGCGGTCTATTCCTGTTATCTTGAGAAAGGAAAAAAAGTAAATCAAACGCTCGGGGCTGGTCGAGCTGCATACTTCTACGTACTGGGGGGCGGACCCGTGGAGTTAAATGGCATCCACATTCCAAAGTTGGGCGCAGCAAAAATCAAGGAGGAATCAGAACTGAGCGTAGAAGCAAAAAAGGATGCAGAGCCTCTGCTTGTGGAATTACTTCTGATTTAGTTTTTCTTCATCTTCAAGACAACCTTTCCTCGTGGGTGTCCACTTTGCAGATATGCGAGTGCTTCTCCTGCCTGTTCCAGAGGAAATGTTTTATCAACATGCACTTTGGTAACGCGTTGATCGATGAGTTCAGCCAGTTTGGATAATCGTTCACTGTTCACCTGTGTCAATTGTCCTATAGCATTTACCCCGTATTGTTTAATGAGGTCTGAAGGAGGCTGCTCTAACATAGAAACTATTATGCCGCCTTTCCTGAGCACTTTGAAAGATCTTATGTATGTCTCGCTACCCACCGTGTCAAAGACTGCGTCATAGTTGTGTAACATATCTTCAAACTTCTGATTTTTATAATCTATTGCTTCGTCTGCGCCAAGTTCTTTGACATATTGCATATCTTTCGCACTCACCGTTGTCGCCACATACGCTCCCAGGTGCCTGGCAAGTTGAATGGCGATTGACCAAATACCACCAGCGCCACCATGGATAAGAATCTTTTTACCCATGGAGAGACCAATATGATCAACGAGCGCCTTCCAGGCGCTAATCCCTGTAAGCGGGAATTCCACCAGCTTCAACATGAGTGATGTTCTTTGGTTTAAGTGCCATGACTTTTGCATCTGCAGAAACAAATTCTGCAAACGACCCCGATCCTCCGCCTAATACGCTGGCATACCCGTAAACCTCAAGACCTTTTTTAAAACCTGAAACACCCTTCACGGATCTTCCAATCGATAGGGTTTACCCCGGCCGCATATACTTCGACAAGAATCTGTCCTCGGACCGCAGCGGGTTTTGGTGTGTTTTTATTAATCTCAACAACCTCACTACCTCCGTATTTATTAATTTGTGCTGCTTTCATATTCCCATCTCTTTTTTCATCCGAACATCCATTTAAACATCCATTTATCTGTATCTGGATCGATTGTCCAGTCAATCGCCTTAAAGAATGCCTCAATATAATCTGCTCGCTTCAGCCCGTAATCAATCATGAATGCATGTTCAAAGACATCCATTACCAGCATGGGACTCGCTCCGGAGAGATGACCAACATCGTGTTCATTTATCCATGCATTAAAGAGCTGGTCTTCCTTTCCGTCATAGTACAGCACTGCCCAGCCTATGCCGCGCATTGATCCCACTGCCCTGAAATCCTTTTCCCAATTTTCGTATGACCCAAAATCATCAACAATCTTTGCGTAGAAATTTGTACTTTTATCGATTGCTTTGCCGCCTATGGTCATATTCCCGAAATAGTATTCATGCAGCCTCATACCGTTCCATTCCCAGCCAAACCTGCGCTTTAGTTCTGAATACTCATGAGTTCCTGTCTTTCCTTCTTTTCCAAGTGCGCTCAATGCCTCAGCTAATTTGTTTGTATTTGTTACATAACCCTGGTATAACGTAAAATGGTTCTTCAGCAATTGATCGCTGAAACCTTTTGTTCCCAGTAAGCTATCAAAGTTTTTTGCTTCGTAAGCCATATTTTTCACCCCAATATTCAACATAGTCTCAAACCCCCTTATACTTTATCGCATCAGGCGCATCAGTCCAAAAGAGCAGAACCAACTATTTATACTGAAAAGCAAAATACTCTATAAGGAGCAGTAGTGAGCTTATGAAACAAATCCAGATAACATTAACACCCGGTGAATCAAAGAGAATTATAGCCATGGGAGTAAAAAAGCTCCCGGTCATCCAGCAGGCTTTGAAGAAAGGAATAATCCTGATAACCCTGGGCAGTACCGATGCGTATGTGGCAGAAGAACTTACTGGAAAGAAGATCGACCAAACAAGATATGGAGCGGGCTACATCGACGGCACAACCAAAGTAGTCCCAATCGATACGCGCCTGCCCACGATTGCACTGCGCGATGGAAAACAGGTGAAGGATGATGGTATCATAAAAGAAATGGGTTTCCAGGATGTGGTTATAAGAGGGGCAAATGCCCTTGACCCTTATGGCGTTGCAGGTGTCATGATGGCACATACGCAAGGCGGTATAACCGGGAGCTTTATTGGAACTATAATGGCAAAAGGAATAAATCTTGTTATTCCTGTGGGACTTGAAAAATCAATACCTTATTCTGTAATTGAGATTTCAAGAAGAATAGGGGTACAGCGCTGCATTAAGGCAACAGGCCTTCCTGTTGGGATGATGCCGCTGTGCGGAACAGTTGTTACTGAGGTGCAGGCCCTTACGCTGCTTGGCGCGGAGGATGTTTTCCCGATAGGTGCTGGAGGCATAAACGGTGGAGAAGGTTCGGTGACTTTATGCATTATCGGGGAAAAAGCTGATGAGATTTTTGAACTTGTGCAGAAAGTAAAAGAGAAAAAAGGAGAGCTATAAGATTCGCTTTTAATTCGTTCATACGGTATTCCATCAAATCCATGCTATGAAGGGGTAAGTTCCGTCAAATCTCGCTCAATTGCTCGAACGGTGAGCGCATTGAGGCATCAGCGCCGTTATCATCCCAGAGAATCACTTGTTTTCCTATCCGCTTCTCATTAATTCGGTTTGAAGATGTAACCCAACATCTTAAGTACACTACACCGGGCACACAGGCGCAGCGCATCCGCCTGCGTATTCAGCATCCGCAGATACATATTTCTCCAGCCTATCCCCAAGGTACAATACTTGCTCCTCCTTGCTACCGTACCTGTAAACCGTAATTCCCTTGCATTTCAGTTGGTAGGCAAGCATATACGCTTTTTCAACTTCTTTTATATCCACATCATTAGGAAAATTGATGGTCTTTGACACCGCATTATCACAGTATTTCTGGAAAACAGCCTGCATCCTCACATGCCACTTGGGCGCAACGTCAAATGCTGTTACGAACACGCGCTTTACGTCCTCGGTATCTCATCGATCCCCGCGAGATTCCCCTGCTTTGCGATTTTCATCATCAATTCTTCGCAGTAGAACCCTCTTTCTTTTTCCACAGCCTCAAAATATGGGTTCACTTCAAGGAGCTTTGTCCCTTCAAGGATATTGCGTACAAAGGATATAGCGAACAGGGGCCCGATCCCGCTTGAGCAGCCCGCTATAATGCTGATAGTGCCCGTGGGCGCGATCGTTGTCGCGGTGGAGTTGCGTATGGGCTTTTTGAATATATTGCCGGGGAAATTGGGGAACGCTCCCCGCTCTTCTGCCAGCCTCTCGGATGATGCATGTGATTTTTCTTCAAGGAAGCACATTATCTCCTCTCCGGTTTTCAGTGCATCCTCAGAGTTGTAAGGAATACCAATCTGCACAAGCATATCTGCAAAACCCATTACATCCAGACCTATTTTCCTGTTCGCATGTGTGATTTCATCTATCTCACGAAGGGGATATTTATTTATATCTATTACGTTATCCAGGAACCTGACAGCTGGTGGTATTGTTCTCTCAAACTTCTCCCAGAGCATAAGCGATATTGTTAAGGGGATTGATAAAGATAGTCTTTATCGGGGTTTAAATACAAATGGTTCTCAAGCTCTACAACACATTATCAGGGGAAAAAGAGGTCTTTGTTCCTCTAAAAGATAAATTTGCAGGCGTATATTCCTGCGGTCCTACGGTTTATGGGTTCGCCCATATCGGCAACCTCCGAGCATACGTCTTTGCGGATATGCTCAGGCGCTATCTTGAATTCAAGGGCCATATAGTCAGGCAGGTCATGAACCTGACAGACCTTGATGACAAGACAATCAGAGCATCAAAGGAACAGGGAATGAGCCTCAGGGAGTATACAGATAAATTTATCCGGTTTTTTTTCGAGGATATAGACCTTCTCAGGATCAAAAAGGCCGATATATATCCCAGGGTCACGGAGCACATAAGCGAAATGGTCAGTATGATTAAAATACTGCTTGATAAAGGCTATGCTTATCGTAAAGACGGCTCAATCTATTTTAAGGTGAGTGAATTCAGGGATTACGGAAAACTGGCGAAGATAGACCCTTCGCAGATAAAGCCGGGAGCCACTGTTGAAGCCGATGAATATGAGAAAGAAGACGTTCGCGATTTTGCATTGTGGAAGGGAAAAAAAGAAGGAGAGCCTTTCTGGGCGACGGATATAGGCGAAGGAAGACCAGGCTGGCATATCGAGTGTTCCGCCATGTCCACCAGATACCTGGGCAATACAATCGATATCCACACAGGCGGGGTTGACAATATCTTTCCTCACCACCAGAACGAGATTGCCCAGAGCGAGGCTGCGACCGGCAAAAAATTCGTTCTTTACTGGATGCACTGCGAACACCTGTTAGTTGATAATAAAAAGATGTCCAAGAGCCTCGGAAATATCATCAACCTGAGGGAGGTGCTCAACCGGGGTTATAAAACCGAGGTTCTCAGATATCTATTCGTATCCTCGCATTACAGGTCAAAGCTGAATTTCACATGGGAGTCTATCAGCCATGCCTCAAATACACTTGATCGGTTAAACCAGTTCGTTGAACGCTTAAGAGATTATAGATCTGAGACTCGGGATAGCGAGGAGACAGCCCTTCTCATCAGAAAAACCGCAGAGAAGTTTGAAAGCGAGATGGATAACGACCTCAACTCACCCGGAGCTTTTGCAGCCATCTTTGAACTTGTTGGGAGGATAAATCCTGTGCTGGAAGATGGGAGCTTAAGCGCCGGGGATGCGAAACAGGTCTTTGAGCTTATGCTCAAATTTGATGCGATTTCAAGTATCCTGACCCTTAAGGAAAAAGCCGAGCTTTCCGGGAAAATCGAAACGCTTATCACGGAGAGGGAAAAAGCCAGGAAAAGGAAGGATTTTAAACTTGCTGATGAAATAAGAAAAAGGCTTGAGGATAATGGAATTGTACTGGAGGATACGAGTGAAGGAGTTAGATGGAGGAAGAAATTTTGAACTCCTCACAGGTAGGACAACCTAATATAAGCTGATGTAACCTGTGAATTTATTCTTTTTCTGTTAACGCATCAACCCGTTGATGAAGCTCGGACATACTTTCTCCAAGGTTTCTTATTATATATGCAGCATTTCGAAAAGATGTGTCTTATCCCTTGATCTCAAACTCCTCAAACCTCTCTTTCGAGGCTCTGGACCTTAGTTTATATCAGACTTGTTTTCAGTTTACTCAACTATTAATTGAGAGGAGAAGGGAACAGCTCGAAGAGAATCTCTTGTTGGAGACAATTCTTCTGCCATTTTTGCCAGCTTCTCAAGCTGTTCTCTCGGTACACTGCTTTTAACGTAGTATTTTGCTCTTATTTGTTGATAACCAGGTCTAACAGCGCCTGGTTCTGGAAGTGCCAGCATTCCCTGTAGGTCAATATCTCCCTCGATATCCACAATTAATGACTTAACTGGTATGCCCATGTGAGATCCATAAACTGCAAAACCCGAAGCAATGCAATGACCCAGAGCAGCCAAAACTAATTCAACAGACGTAGGACCTTTGTTTTTTCCCAAAAGTTCAGGTGGATGATCACCCTCGACTTTAAATGGCTTTTTTCGGCTTTTTGTATTGATATCACCACCTAATGTAAAGTCTTTAATTTGTGCCTCATTTTCAAAACCTGTCTTCCAGATGGTTCTGGCAGAGAATTTTGCCTGAGCACTCTTCGGGTCATTTTTCACTGCATCTACCTGCCCTGAATTTGTTGTGGATCTAATCCATTGATAACATTTGCCATTTTATTCAACTCCCTTTGTGAACTACTCCGGGCTAAAGCCACGGAGCGTACCGCTGCATCGGCTCTCTATTGAAAGTCCTTGACGGTCGTAAATTCCCGTAGTTCCTACGGTACAGCTTGGTCTATTCTCTATCAATATCGCAGAAACCCGATCTCTTCCCATTACAAGACCACAGGAAGGACAAATATGAACCCTTACTGAAAGGTCTTTCGGGACAGAGAAACCACAGATACATTTCTGTGATGTTCCTGCCGGATTAACGAACTCCACGAATTTACCAGCGTATGCTGCTTTGTATTCCGTTAAGTTCATCAACTGATACCATCCTGCATCAGATATGGATTTAGCAAGATGATGATTCTGAACCATATTTTTTATCTGCAAGTCCTCGAATTTTATCAGGTCATAATTATCGA
>JAUSDC010000212.1 GCA_030650845.1 Candidatus Methanoperedens sp. | reverse complement strand
GGAAGATAAAACAACGTGGTAAAACATACTATGCGGAAGTCGAAAATCAATGGATCAATGGAAAATGTGTTCAGAAACATATCAGATCATTAGGTCCTGATCCAAAGCATCCAAAGAACATACCCCTCGAACCAGTCCATTTCTCATTTCTTGCAATCCGACTAATGCAGGATGTATTGACACCAAATGATCTATTTGAAATGCTGGAAAAAATGGGACAACCAGTAAAAAAAGAAGACCTTGAGAGAATAGGCATCAACTATGATTTCGTAAAAAAAACGTACTCCATCTCCCTCTTCTACAAGAAGATATCAAGATCAAGAACCCCGACCGATGCCAGATATGTCGAGAATATCCAGAAACACAGACCACATACGAACGAACAGTAACAACGCTATCCGGTGACCGTAATATCCGGTTCATAAAAAAATATTGTCGAAATCATGGTCTCATAAACAGAGAGACACTTTCAATAATCCAGAAAATTTGTCCGAAAAAAAGGACTTTCGATACAAAAGTGGTAATAGCGATCGGTTTTCTTAGATGGCTATTCAACTATCAACGTGAAGAGATCCAGTTATTGCTAGAAAGTCGAGGCATCCGCATTTCGACAGGTGAGATATCGAACTTATCCGAAGAATTTCTACTCAGATTCTATGTCCTTCACAAAAAACACCATTCACAGATGAACAAAATATTCGAAAAAAACGGTGGATATGTCCTTCATCTGGATGGAAGTGCAGAATCGGGTGATGAAATAACATTCACAGCCAAAGAGGGAATGACAGGATTTACGATCGACAGCTGGATCATGCCTTCCGAGAGCAGTGAATACATAAAACCATTCCTTAAATCTATTCTGGAAAAATATGGAAAACCGCTTGCTGTTGTGCGAGATATGTCAGAACAGATCCACATTTCAGTTTCTGAAATTTTTCCGGGGGTTTCACAGCAAGTTTGTCATTATCATTTTGTCAGTAACCTTGGAGATATCATATTCAAACACCTGTATCAAGAGTTCCGAAGAGAGATCTTGAACACAAATGCTCTTGCCAAGATACTGGCTCTGAAAAAGATATGCATGGATGGAATTTCGTCTCAAGATAGAATCGTTATAGCTGAGCACTATTGGGTTATGCTTGCAATTGAATATGTGCTTTATCCAAGGGAGAGAAAATCGGATTATCCGTTTGTTCTGCCCTATCTGGAAGTTATGAATCGACTAATGGAAGTTCTGGATATGCTTAATAAAATCGTCATGTGGAATGCAAGGCATAACATTGGCGTCAAGGTTGTTTTGAAATTTGAAGGGTATCTGCAAAAGTTGACAGAGACAATGGAAGTAAAGGAATTGCATTCAAAAATCAAAGTTGTCTGGGGATGGTTTGAGGAAATTAGAAAGATGCTTCGAGTGAGCCGGGAATTCAGTACAAATGAGCAAGATGCATCACCTACAAAAGCAAATGAAATGGAACCCGAATTTAAGGACCTGCTTAAGAAAATAAGGGATGAGGGTCGAAAACTCGGGGATGAGTTTGTTGAAATATCAAAGAGAATTCTCAAAAACTGTTATGATCATCTGGATGAGCTTTTTGTTGAAGTGAAAGATATTCATGGTGAAGAGATCAGGATTATCAGGAATAATGGAATCGAGGAGTTGAATCACAGATGGAGCAGAATGCATATCAGAAGAAGAACTGGAAGGAACAGAACAACACTGGAAATGGAAAAATATGGTGCTTTACTTGCTGTTTTTTCGAATATAGAAAATGAAGAATATTTCAAGATGGTTCTTGATGATGTGAAGGATTTTGTTCGGGAGATGCAGGAGGTTACTGAATCAGAGGTTCTTGATGCGAGAAAACTGATTAGGACTTTTCTTCAATCTCCATTAATCAGGTCAGATTCTGATAGACCTGGTATTCTCAAGGACTTTATTCGGTTGGTTGATGATGCTTTTGAGGATGTTTTGGATAGGGATGTTGAGGGGTGGCTTTCAAATTTTCAGACAGATGCAATAATGACGCCATAGCAACAGAGCAACTGATTAAGAAAGAGTTATAAACCTATTTCTCATTATAACTGTTGTCTTTGTAATTTCGCAAAGAAAATAAAAATCGTATATTGGTTGCAAATTAGGACTCAAATAGGAATCTCACTCAAGTGGTGGGAGCCCTGTCCGGGCTATATCAATTTATATACGTAAGGGCGAGAGGGTGGGCTAAAAAGAACAAAGCCTGGTTAATTATCCTATTTGAAAATAGCTCCCTTATCAGCCGAACTCACAAGCCTCTGGTACCTTGCAAGATATCCTTTCGTTGCTTTCGGAGCTGGAGCTGTCCAGGCAATTCTTCGCTTCTCGATCTCTTCTTTTGAAACTTTCAGGTTTAGTAGACGTGCGGGAATATCGATCTCAATTGTATCTCCATCCTGCACCAGTGCGATAGGTCCTCCCTCTGCTGCTTCCGGTGAGACATGACCTATGCATGGCCCCCTTGTCCCGCCTGAGAACCGCCCGTCTGTGACAAGTGCTACTGACTCCATTAAACCCATCCCGGCTATCGCCGCTGTGGGTGAGAGCATCTCTCTCATCCCTGGTCCGCCTTTTGGACCTTCATAACGGATTATTATGCAGTCACCGGCCTTGATCTTATTGTTCATTATGTCCTTCATGGAAAGTTCCTCGCTGTCAAACACCCTTGCATTTCCAGAGAATCTTTGCATCTTCTGGCTTACTGCGGTCTGTTTTATCACAGAACCCTGTGGAGCAAGACTCCCTCGCAGCACAGCGATCCCTCCTTCAGGATGGACAGGCGTTTCAATTGTAGCGATTATCTCTTTATTAGCCCGGGGATTTATGATTATATACTCCTTCAGGTTCTCTTCCAGGCTTTTTCCAGTTACGGTCAACGTATCCATATCAAGAGCATCCTTCAGTCTCTGCTGTATGGCGGGAACGCCTCCAGCGCGCTCGAAATCGATGAGAAACCTGTCCCCTCCAGGCCTTAGGTTAATGAGATGCGGGGTCTCTCTGCTTATTTCATCGAACTTTGAAAGAGGAAGACCAAGCCCAAATTCTGCTGCTATTGCAGGCAGGTGAAGGGCAGTATTCGTGCTGCCCCCTATAGCCATATCTACGCGAATAGCATTGTCCAGCGAACTCTGTGTAACGATCTTGCCTGGAGTTATCCCCTTCTTTATTAGTTCAAGTATCTTCATACCGGAATGTTTTGCTATCCTTGTCTTTTTAGCATCAACCGCATGCGCAGTACCGCATCCAGGAAGGCTCATTCCAAGTGCCTCTGTTACGCATGCCATGGTATTTGCCGTGAACAGCCCTGCGCAAGAACCAGCGCCGCAGCATGAGCAGTCCTCAAGGTTCTTAAGTTCCTTCTCTGTTATTTTATTGTTCTTTCGAGCCCCAACAGCTTCGAAAAGTGAGATAACATCCCGCGGCTCATCGCCCACGATACCTGGCATCATTGGACCTCCAGTGACTACGACCGTGGGAATATCGAGCCTTCCTGCTGCCATCAAATGACCGGGTACTATCTTGTCGCATGTGGGTATCATTACCATGCCATCGAACTGGTGCGCTTCGACCATCAGCTCGATGCTGTCTGCTATTAATTCCCTGCTTGGAAGTGAGTTCTTCATGCCTGAATGACCCATCGCAATGCCATCGCATATCCCGATCGTGTTGAACTCAAAAGGAACGCCTCCAGCCATTCTGATGCCTGCTTTTACTGCATCAGCAAGCTTATCAAGATGAATATGCCCTGGTATTACTTCATTCCATGAATTTACCACACCAATGAACGGCAACTCCATTTCCTCATCAGTCAGCCCAACTGCTTTTAACAGGGACCTGTGCGGGGCGCGCTCAAGCCCTTTCTTGATATTATCGCTTTTCATAATTATGTTTTGTTGTAGAGTATCTCAATTATTGTATTATATACATAATTCTTAATATTTTTATCTGAAAACATCCCAAATCAAGACTTTCATATTTTTATAGGTTTTGGTTAAATATCTATGTACAATTCTATTGTATTTTCATAAAAAAAAATAAAAAAAAGTTTAAAATAGAACCGGGTTTTTCTTTAAGTACTAACCAGCACTTTAGGAAAAAACCTGGTCGTGCCTGCTATAACGGCCTGCGCCCTTCAATGATTCTGAGCAGTATCAAGACGATAGCAATGACCAGCAATATGTGGATCAAGCCACCAACTGCACCCATCGAAAATCCCAATAGCCATAGGATCAACAGAATCACAATTAATGTCGTTATTACCATTATCTAACCTCTCTTTGGCATAGATTCTGTCCTTCCAGCATTTGAGCCTTTTTGCTCCAACATTGTGACTCGTGTTTCTAAACTTGCAAGTTGCGGCTCCAGGGCAGATACACGTGGACCTATTGATGTTGTTGCACCAGACCGTGTATCCTCAAGCGAGGCTAGACGTCCCTCTTGCGCCTTGTCACGCGCGGATTGCAGTTCCTCCTCGTGTATCTTGAGGACGCTGATCGTGTCCCGCAGCGTCATGAACTGGTATACCGACGCGGCAGACAGGATGAGTATTGAAGCGCCGATCACGAAGAATGCCTCTCTCGGGCTGAATATGCCGGCGCTCTGGGTACCATAGTAACCCATCAGGGCCACGACGATCAGGCCCGCGAGTACCAGCCCGCCCAGCAACGAGTAGGGGTAGCTGATTTCTTTTACTTTAACTCCTTGCCTGATATCTTGCTTTTCTTGCTCGACATCCTTGTATATGTTCAGCTTACTATTTTCGGTCTTTACAATAAACTCGTCTGTTTTGATCTTGTTGATCGATAATGTCACCGTAGTGTTTTCAGTATTGAGTTTTAGTGAAAGAACGTTCTTATCGGTAAATATTTTTATCTCATTGTTGCCAATTTTTTCGATTTTTGCTGATCTTATCCAATCAGTTCCATACTTCTGTTCCAGAAACATGATGAGTTTTCCATCATCTTTTCCTGGAACGCTTTCCCAGTTAAATAAATACATATTCCACTCCTTATTTTAGAGTAATTACAGTTTTCACGATTATTCTCACGTTTTATACTTTTTTTGTCGCAGCATCCGCTTTTACTTTTGCTTCATCAGCTTTAATTTTTGCTGATTTTATTTTTTCTTCTTCCGAAATTGTTTGCCACCCCCTATTCCTTTTTTGAAAACTTAGTATGCTCCGGCCTCATTTATCATAGTATGGTGACTTATGAGGGAGGCAGGTACAGCAAATTCCTTTTGTTCACTCTCTGGTAAACATAAGATACTATAATACCTTCATAGTATTTAAAATCTGCCAATCGTTCATTTAATTTTATATCGAGTCCTTCATACGGTCTTCTATTAATATGAGTATCTGGAATAATATGTAATGGGAAACTATGCAATCACGTGGAGGCATGACCTGAACGGAAAACATAATTGAGGTGAGGGAACTCAGCAAAGTTTTTGTGTCGAGACGGACAAAAATAACGGCAGTTGATCATATCAGTTTCGATATATACAAAGGGGAGATATTTGGCATGATAGGACCCAATGGGGCAGGCAAGTCCACAGCCTTTGCCATGATGACAACGTTGATCAAACCCACAGGGGGGAGCATAAAAGTTGCGGGGCTTGATGTTGAAAAGGATGCCGAAATGATAAGAGCTAAAATAGGTGTGGTGCCACAGCAGCACAGTCTTTATTCCGACCTGACTGCCAGGGAGAACATGGAGCTCATGGGCAACCTGTATGATGTTCCCAAGAAAATCATGGATGAAAGGATCAATTACTACCTGAAGCTCGTAAATCTTGAAAACCACGCAGAACGATTTACAGGAGGCTTTTCAGGAGGGATGAAACAGCGGCTTTCTGTTATCTGTGCTGTTATACATGACCCTGAAATAATCTTCTGGGATGAGCCAACGACAGGACTTGATCCACAGACCAGGCAGGCTATATGGAAACTAGCAGCTAAGTTTAATGGAGAAGGCAAAACCCTGATATTTACCACGCATTACATGGAAGAAGCTGATAAACTCTGCAACAGGGTAGCAATAATGAACTCGGGGAAACTTGTTGCTCTTGATACGCCGGAAAATTTAAAGATAATGTCAAACAGCATAATTCTTGAAGACGTTTTTATCCACCTGACCGGTGAGGAGATACGTGATTGAAATGAACCTGAAAAGAGAGCTTAAGAATTCATGGATCATAATGATCAAGGAATTTAAGCAGATCTTCAGGAAAAAAGTGCTCATTGTGCCGTTATTTGTATTTCCTGTCGTGATGATCGTATTTTTCGGGTATGGCATGGGCGGCACTGTTAATCATGTAAGCCTGCTTGTTATTAATGATGATACGGGAACACTCTCAAATTCTCTTGTGAATGAAATTGGCATTTTCATCCCCAAAAATAGCGATGTCAAAATGTTTGACCTTACCTATACAAAGGATATGGCGCAATCAGAGGCTGAATCAAAAATAAATGCGGGAGAATATAAAGCAGTGCTGCTCATTCCCCAGGATTATAGTGATAAACTTAAAAAAAATGAGATAGCAACACTGACACTTCTCACCGACCAGTCAGATACGACCTCAAGCGGCATTATTGTTGAGATAATGAAACAGATACTGGCAAAAGGCCAGGCAGGTTCGCCCATCCTGCTTAATGTCCCGGAGATATATGGAAGCCTGAAATACATAGATTTCCTCACTCCAGCAGTGATAGCCCTTACCGTGTTCTTCGGAACGGTCATGAGCACTGGTTATGCGGTCGCAGGTGAGAGAGAGGACGGCACCATTGTTCGAATCCTGATGACACCGATCAGCAGGGGCGCGGTGATCTTTGGAAAGACCATGCACCAGCTTATTTTGCAGCTTGCACGTGCTGTTATCCTGATAGTTGCTGCAATACTTATCTTTGGGGTCAGGATGAACGGAAGCTGGCTTCTTGTTGCGCTGATACTTATTATATTTACTTTCGGGGCTGTCGGGATGGGGATAGCGATATCTGCCAAATCTGAAGACATGACATCATTTCAGCAGATAAGCATGCTGTTCACTCTCCCGTCAATGTTTGCCACAGGCGTATTTTTCCCTTTGAGCTCTGTCCCTGACTGGATGCGCTGGATAGCGTATTTCATCCCTCTTACTTATGCGAATGATGCCATGCGCATCGTAATGGTAAAAGGGCAGGGATTGGAGGCGATCGCGGGTGACCTTATAATCCTGTCCATCTTTTCAGTTGTCATATTTGCAGTAGCTATTAATCTTTTCAGGAGGGAAGCATGATGAAGAAAATACCGGCGTCGACGTTAATCATTGTACTGTTATTTCTACTGTCAGTCGCGGGTGCGGCAGGAGAAACACCAAAGACGTATTATGTGCCGCAGAGCTTTGATTTTGCGAAAAATTTCTATAACTCGTACGGGAGCCCTGATATAACCGCCACCATAATTGGCAGCAATGAATTTGAACGGGGGCAGACCGTGACACTTAATATCGATCTTATGAACCGCGGGAAATTCCTGGGATTCGAGAGAGACATGACCCCTTCAGGTGCTGATGAAATATTCGCCGCGAAAACAGAAGCGAAGCTTGAGGGAAAGTTAGTTGATGCCTCAGGCATAGTGGCATCGTTGTCATCAGATCAGGATAGTCCCATTGAGGTGAAGTCGATAAGCCAGCAGGTGGGTTCCATAAGAAGCGGGCAGAATGCCCTGACTCCGGTAAAATTTGACCTGAAGATAGATAAAAAAGCAAAGGCGGGAGATTACCTTCTCAGGCTTGACCTCACATATGATTATCAGAAGAACGTGCAGATAATAAATGCAAATGCAACCCAGGAGACCTATGACGCGAATTACTGGTACGGGATGATGAACCAGAACCAGACTTTAAACGTGATAGTTAAAAAACAGGCTGATTTTGAAATAACAAAAACCATGGGCAGCCTGCTTCCAGGCAGGGAAAGCATTATCGAGATAACGATAAAAAATACAGGAGAGGAAGAAGCAAAGGACGTTATGGCTATAATAAATCCTTCTGATCCCATAAGCACTACGGATGACAAAGCCTTCCTGTACAATTTGGCACCTGGAAGCTCTGCAACTGCAAAATATATGATAAAAGCTGACAGCAAAGCAGTGCCCAAATCTTATTCTATGGACGCTGTGCTGAGGTATGAGACGCTGGAAGGGGATATAACATATTCAAGCACCCTGCAGGCGCCGGTGGAAGTGAAGGAGATAGGATTTTTGCAGAGATTATTTGGATGGATATAGAGAAATCTTTAAGCGTTACCGCATCAAATTACATTCAGGCGGTTAGCTATGAGATTGTATAAAATTATAATAGTTTGTTTTTTCCTTCTTTTCATAAACGCTGTCGAGGCATCAGCTCAGGAAAGCCAGACAATAACTCTTGCGGACAACGGCAGGACAATTACACTCAATGTCAACGAGACATTCCTTCTCAATCTGGGAGAAGGCTATGACTGGGACATTACCATAGACGATCAGACAATATTCAGCCGTGTGGTGAATGTGCTGGTAGTCAGGGGGGCGCAGGGAATATACATCGCTCACAGACCCGGGAACGCCACGCTGACAGCAGTGGGTTCGCCCGAATGCCTGAAATCGCAGCCTCCGTGTGGCAGGCCGTCAATATTGTTCAAGATTTTTGTGGTTGTGCCAGGGCAGGAGCAAGTGCCAGGGACTTCTGGTTTTGAAGGGCTGGCGGTAATATCAGCAATTTTGGCGGCAATAATTATTAGAAGAAGATAAAAAAATTGTCAAGACATGCCGTTTAGTTCGTGTTGATAAATTGAAATGATCTAAAAAATGAATCTAACTAAAAATCATACGCAAATTTCTTAAAAATGAATATTCATCACAGACCTCGGATTAAAATCCTAAAGACATCTGTATGGATGCGCACGGCTTTGCATTTCGGTAAGCTTTGATATCAGACTTTCCATTCAGGTGTATAAGAATGGTTGACCTCTAATTATTAATACAATTTAATTTGAACACTCGGTAATTTTAAGGATTTCTTCAGCAATAAAGCATACTTGAGTTGAAGGGTTGCTTTCAACACTAATTAAGTTTATTCCATTCTTTTTATGCAATTCGATTAATTTTTTTGCATTTTTTAATGCTATTTCTCTTTTATTCACCAATAAATCATAAACATCTTTATTCTTCTCATAATCTGGTATTTCTTTTTTTAATTTCTCAATTACTTCAGAACGAAATAACTTGGAGACGATTGAGGTAAAATGCAAGAGAAACCACAATTCAAAACTAGGATTTGATAAACATATGTTAACGTCTTTCCCTGCAATTTTAATGGCTCGAGACATATTTTCGTTGGTATTTTCATCACAATCAAAAACACACCAAATTGCGTCTCCAGTCTTTAAATCCAATTCTTCTTTTTTTATCTGTTCTTTAGCAAATTTTACTAAATTTACAGGATCGGTACTTTTAGATTCAGGTGTTTTAATAATTAAATTACAATGTCTCTTTCGATATCTTTTAAAATACATGGGTTCTGTTTTTTCACCTTCACAAACTATCAGGAATAGCTTGTAAGGCCTTCTTTTAACTATTTTTCTGTGTCCATATCTGCCCATTTTAATTTTCCTTTGGTTCTAAGAATATTCTTTCATCATTTATGAAGGGTATGGCTCCATATCTTCCTGCTAGATACCCTTTCTGAATATTCTTATCTTTACGTGGACTAAATTCTATGAGAGAGTAGAGGTCAGTACTTCCAGTATCTGGATTTTTTTCAGTAAACCATATCTGGTCTCTCCTGAATAAATCCAAATCTAGTAAATTGGTATTGTGCGTTGTAAAGATTAATTGGGCATTATTTTTATTTTGAGTTGGGTCATGAAATAATTTAATTAAAAAAACATTTAACAGATGATGGAATTTAGTATCTAACTCATCTACTATTATGGTACGCCCGTTGCTTAGTGCATCAATCCAAGGACCAATTAGAGCAAACATTTTTTGCGTTCCATCAGATTCCTCATCGAATCTAAATGGAACCTTTAATTCGTTACTTTTACCTCTAAAAGCTGTGTGAATTGTTCTAACATCAAGTTTCCTAAGATTACCTCTACGATCGGATATAAGAATATTGTTACCAACTTTTTCTTTATCATTATAGTTAACTTGACGAAGAAAATCTATAAGACTTATACTGTTATCGATTGGTTCTTCAACAGTTGAAATTTTATCAAGAGATGCGGAAAAATCATCAATTCCTAAATCAGCTTCTGCCAGAGCATTTAATACGATCTCTTTAAAATTATTGTCTTTATTAAGCATTTTAATAGTAAATGTAGTTGGACCAATGAGGTCTTCTGCCGTTATGACTTTTAGGTCATCCTTAAACCAATCAAAAGCTTCAGAAGTTTTCTTGTAGTTCAATTGAGTTGAGCTTGATAGATAAAGAACATTTTCTAAGGTTCTTTTTGATAAAAATTCTTGCTCGTTTTCGTCAATAGTAAACTTATAGTCTATAGTATTTTCTCTTTTAAAGAGGACTGCCCTACGACCTTTAGGGTAATGATATAGATACTCATCTATAATTTTCTCACTAGTAACGGATACTCCATAGACATATTTGGTGTTGTTTTTAATAAAAGTAACTTCAAATTTACTTGGCTTAGAAAAATAATCAGTATCCAGTTTGAATGGAGATATTTTTATTTTAGTATCTTTTTGATTTTTATGAGAATTTCTTACTAAACCTTTCAGAAATCGAAACGCTGAAACAATGTTGCTCTTACCAGAGGCATTTGCTCCATAAATTACTGCACTTCGTAATAAACTATCTTTTTCTAATGGGTCGTTTTTGATCAAATTAGAATCTAATGATTTATCAGAAGATGATACTAAACTAAAAGTTACTCTTTCTTTTATAGAAAGAAAGTTTTCAATACTAAAATCAATCAGCATATTAAATCATCCAGATTATTAACTTTATATTTTTGTGATAATTTCACAAATATTGATATTAAAGTTGAATTAGTATATAAACATTCTGTTTTTAGCTTGTTTTGAAATCACTATGCTTATTTTAAAGCATGAAAACGAGCGCATGTCCGCAGTGAACGGTTCTTATGGTGAGCATTGAAATTGGATATAAATATTAACAACAATTAACCATAATCCATTAATGTATTGCACATTGACATAACTACCAATACGAATTGAACCGGTCATAAAAAACCAGAACATTTATTAAACCATAGCATAATTAACTTTTGAAAAACCCTGATTTGGTATATCAGGCAGGAGGTATAAAAATGGGATCCGGTGAACACAGCGCATCAAAGAATTTTCTTTTATCATCACTCTTCTGGTTGATCCTCTTCACCACATTCGGCTTCATTCTTGCCGTAAAATTTTTCGCTCCTGAGTTTTTAGGACAATCGCCATATCTTACCTTCGGACGCGTGCGCCCCATGCACGTCAACGGAGTAGCTTTCGGTTTTCTCTCCACAGGACTTATCGGCGCTGCATATTACATAGTCCCGAGGCTTACAGGTACAAAGCTATATAGTGAAAAACTGGGGAACCTGACTTTCGTGCTGTGGAACCTTGCGATCGCGTCCGGAACTGTCCTTCTTGCTCTGGGATACACGCAGGCTCGTGAATATGCAGAGTATATCTGGATAATCGATGTCGGCATCGTTGTCGCCCTGCTACTCATAGGTTATAACATTTTTAAAACAATACAGAACAGGACAGAGCGTAAATTGTACGGCTCTCTGTGGTATATAATGGGGACGTTTCTCACGTTCCCGATTGTGTATTTCATAGGCAACGTGATGTGGCATCCTGACACCGGTTCCCTGCAGGGCGCCGTGGACGGGGTGTTTAACTGGTTCTATGGTCATAATGTCCTTGGTCTGTGGTTCACCACTCTTGGTATTGGGGCATGGTACTATCTCGTACCGGTCATTATCAAACGCCCCCTGTACAGCCATATGCTCTCACTGATAGGCTTTTTTTCCATCGTATTCGTCTATACCGGCGTGGGCGGACACCATCTCCTACAGGCGCCTATCCCTGAATGGCTAAAGACCGTGGCAGTGGTTAACAGCGGCTTGATGATGATACCCGTGCTTGCTTTCATCACTAACATCCTCCTGACCATGCACGGCAGCTGGAACCGTTTTATCGAAAGCATCCCGCTTCGCTTTATCCTAATTGGCGCCTTTTCTTATTTTCTTGTCTCAGCGCAGGGCACTTTCCAGGCGATGCGCGATATAAATTCGTACCTGCACTTCAGCCAGTGGCCTGTCGGTCATGCACATCTGGCGCTGCTTGGCAGTTTCGGGTTCCTCGTCATGGGCACAATTTATTTTATTATTTCAAGGGTGACAGGTAGACAAATATTTTCCAATAGGCTGTCAAGTTATCATTTCTGGTTCACGATAATTGGTTTTGTGCTGTTTTTCGCCGCAATGACGACCCTTGGTCTTATCCAGAATTCAGAATGGGCGCAGAACATAACTGTAGCCATAGTACTCATTCAATTAAAGCCGCTTTTCATAGTGAGAGCGCTTGCAGGCGGGATGATAATAATGGGGCAGTATATCTTTTTTTATAATATGATAATGACACTCAGGAGAAAACCTGCACAGGAAACTGCTTCAATTATTCCGGCATCATCCCGGATCAAAAGAGAACAAAAGAAGGTTGAAAAGTACAGGGAAAGTACTCCCATTTTCGCCATCGGAGCACTGGGGTTATTTCTCACGATGTTCTTTATAGTGGTCATCCTGCCATATCTGCTCATGAATTATACCCCCACCGCAATAGCTCATCCTTATTCCGATGACCAGGCAAGAGGCAGGGAGTTGTACAAAAGCAATGGCTGCATATACTGCCATTCACAGTTCGTAAGAACCCAGGACTGGGGATTGGGGAGGACTTCTATGCCCGGGGATTATTATTATGACAGTCCGCACCTTTTTGGCACTGAGAGAACGGGGCCGGACCTTGCCCAGATCGGCGGCATAAGACCAAAATTGTGGAACGTCATGCATCACGGGAATCCGAGGTCGGTAAGCCCGGGATCAATTATGCCGAACTTCTCATACCTTTCGGATACGCAAATTCACGATCTTGAGGCATATATTGACTGGTTGGGGAATCGCAACCTGGAAACCCAGAATTTCCAGCCCCTTGTACCTGACCTTTACGCAGGAAATAAAAATCCATATGATAGCATTATCGCCAATGCAGGCACGGACAACATGAGCAATGCAACATATGCTGACCTGATAGAGGAAGGAAAAGTCCTTTTCGTGCAGCGCTGCCTGCCATGCCACGGAGCCTCGGGCAATGGTCAGGGTCCGTATGCGCGCCATGTGATTACTCATCCTGCCAACCTGAACGATCGTATCGCGAATTTCCCGGGCAGCGATTATCATTTCTGGCGCGTGATGGAAGGCGTACCCGGTACTGCGATGCCCCCATGGAAGCTTTCACTGACCGAAGAAGCGATATGGAATATTATCTCGTATGAGAGAACCTTCGTGGACGGGGTCGTAAGAGTGATACCGGGCGATTTCTCAGACAGTGAAGGTGAAGATCTCGGGAAAACGGGGATAAGCTCTCCTATTATCCAGGATGAAAAGAATTTCACTGAAGGCAAGAAGATATATGAACTTTATTGCGCCCAGTGCCACGGCGTGAACGGGCTGGGGGACGGCCCTGCCTCTGTCGATATAATGCCTGAGCCTGCCAATTTCACAGAGACCAACAACGATTTCACTATGCAGGGGCAGTGGTTATGGAAAGTGAGCGAGGGTGTGGAAACAACGAATATGCCGCCATGGAAATACGTGCTGACAGAGGACGAACGCTGGAAAGCGATCTATTATATCCAGAAGAATTTCTCTGAAACCGGTGTATTTGATGAAAAATGGAGGGTTTGAAATGTTGGGAGACCATATAATGACAGATGGAATAATGCCTGGCGACCCTTCGATGTCAACTGATTATCTCATCATCCTTATCGCAAGTGTTGTGATCCTTGTAATCTTCCCGATCCTCCTTTACTGGGGATGGAGAAAGGGTCAGTTCAAGGATATTGAAGAAGCAAAGTACAGGATGATCGAAATGGAGGATGAATATGCCGATTGAAGTCTCACAGACGCAATTGCCTTCGCTTATCCTGCTTCTTGTGCTCCTGGTATCAGTCCTTATCGCTATTTATCTTGGGTTAAAGAGCGGGGATAAATATTCAGTTGAGGATTCACAGCGTGATGCTGTGAGTTTTGCAGGAGAAATTACAGAAGCTGAAGGACCGGTTACGACTTTTCTTAAAATAGCATTTATTGTCATTATTGTATGGGCTGTTGTCTATCTGGCGCTGTATCTGCGATAAAGACTAATAATCAGGAGTAAATCTTCCTATTTCACGAATTCCCCTGGGTCGATCATTGCTCCGCTTTCTACAACAACTCCAACATTTATCATGCTATTAATACCTGTATGCACACCATCCCCCATGATCGTACCAAGCTTTCTTCTTCCTGAATCCACAAGTGAACCTTTAAGTCTAACACAGATCGTCCTGCCATCGTGCCTCAGGTTCGCAACCTTTGTTCCCGCTCCAAAATTGCAATTTTCCCCGATTATGCTATCCCCCACATAACTGAGATGCCCAATATGAGTCCCGTTCATAATTATGCTGTTCTTGATCTCAACTGCATTGCCGATACGCACGTTATCGCCGATGCTTGTGCCTGCGCGGATGTAACAATTAGGACCGATATCACAGTTTTTACCGATAATTACTGGCCCTACGATGTATGCCCCGTTCCTTATCACAGTCCCTTCACCTACTGAAACGCTGCCCTTCATCGTGGAGAGGGGTTCGATATCTCCTTTTACTTCAGGCTGCAAACAGGACAGGAAATGTTCATTGGCATCCAGGAGATCCCATGGTCTCCCGATATCCAGCCAGTTCTCAGAGAGAGTTATATAACCCACATCTATGCCATCATTGATGAGCAACTGGAGCGAATCTGTTATCTCATATTCATTCCTGACAGAGAGCGGTGTCTTCCTGATGGCATCGAATATCGAGGGTGGAAATACATATATACCTGCATTTACCAGATTTGTTGGAGGTTTTTTTGGTTTCTCTATTATATTTAAAACCCTGTTGTTGCTAACCTCAAGAACCCCAAATTCGGAAGGGTTTTCAACGTGCCTTGCTGTCATAATAACGTTAGATCTGTGGTTAACCAGGTTTTTGATATGTTGCGGGTTAACGATCACATCTCCATTCAATACAAGGAACCGTCCGTCGACATGCTCCTGAGCATAGCTTATTGCATCCGCTGTCCCGAGCTGTTTTTCCTGTTGAGCATATTTTATGCTGATATTCATAAGAGAACCATCCCCGAAATACTCTTTTACAGTATCAGCTCGATACCCTACAACTAGAACAAATTCTTTGATCCCTGCATCACGTGCAGAGAGTATCACGTGTAATAGAATGGGCTTGTTTGCGATCGGCAGCATCACCTTTGGTATATTCATTGTAAGAGGGCCCATCCTGGTTCCCTGTCCAGCAGCAAGGATAACTGCTTTCATAATAGTGCCTCTTTGACTGTCTTTTCTGCCCTTGCATACAGTTCATCTACTCCTTCACGTGCCTCTGCTGTTATGCGTATTTTAGGCTCGGTCCCGCTAGGGCGCACCAGTATCCATCCATTCTCAGTATCTACCTTAATTCCATCAATGGTGCTCATATCGCCCATTTTTCTTAATTCAATACCGATCCTTCTCATTGCATTTTCTTTCTTATCATTACTGCACTGCAAGGCGCCCTGTATTTTGGGATATGAAGGCAGTTCGTCCACCAGCGCATCCAGCTTGCCTTCCTTTTCTACGATTTCCACAAGCTGAGCTGCAGCGTATATACCATCAGGACACAAGGAAATACCCGGAAATATCCAGCTTCCAGATGGTTCACCCCCGAAATCTGCATTTCTCTTTTTTAATTCTTCAGCCACATACACGTCTCCCACTCTGGTTCTATATACTTTTCGCCCCTTAAGTACATCATCCACCATTATAGAAGTGTCCACAGGTACTACTATGCTCTTTTTCGCTTCACGAAGTCCGAATAATGCCAGGAGTTTATCTCCCTCAACAAACCTGCCACGACCATCGACAGCCATCATCCGGTCGGCATCCCCATCGTGAGCAATGCCAAGATCTGCCTCAAATGCAACCGTGACTTTTTTCAGCATATCCAGATTTTTCTCCACTGGCTCTGGATCCCTTGCCGGGAAGAAGCCATCAGGCTGCGAATTAAGCGTTATAACATTGCAGCCCATGCGTCTTAATACATAAGGAGTTATGGTGGATGCAGCTCCACATCCGCAATCAACCACGACTTTCAATGAGGCGCTGCCCATCTTCCCGAGAATGTTCTCTATGTGCTCTTCCACAACACACTTCTGGCTTACCCTGCCTATGCTATTCCATTGGGCTGCCTTCCACGCTTTATTTTTTATTATTGATTCAATTTCATTCTGCTGTTCTGTATTAAACGCCATCCCATCCCGGTTCCATAGCTTCATACCTCCGTATTCCGCAGGATTATGAGATGCTGTTACCATAACTCCACAATCATAGTTCCGTGCTGCAAAAGCAAGCGTGGGAGTGGTAACCATTCCGACTCGTGTGACCTGGCATCCCGCAGATAACAGACCTGAAATAACAGCATGCTCGATCATTTCTCCAGATGTTCTGGGGTCTCGCCCTATGACACAGGAGGTGTTCAGCGAGCCAACGGCAAGCCCGACCTTAAGTGCCAGCTCTGGTGTTATTTCCCTGTTCGCAATACCTCTTATTCCTGATGAGCCGAATAACATAATCATTCCACCGTTACGCTTTTTGCGAGATTTCTGGGCTTATCGATAGGACAACCCAGATCTTCTGCGCTATAATAGGCAAGAAGTTGTAGCACCACCGAGGATAGCACAGGGTACAACAATTCATCGGTTACTGGCACTCTTATCACTGCGTCAACATATTTCTGTATCTCTGTATCATCAGCACATGCGATCGCCATGACGGGCGCACCACGTGCTTTTACTTCCTTGATGTTGTTGAGCATTTTATCATACGTAGAAGCGCGCGTAGCCAGCGCCACTACAGGCGTATCTTTTGAGATAAGAGCTAAAGGACCATGTTTTAGTTCACCTGCAGCATACCCTTCAGCATGTATATAGGAAATCTCCTTAAGCTTCAGCGCACCTTCAAGTGCTATTGGGTAATTCAGAGATCTGCCTAAAAAGAAATAATCTCTCGCTTTTGAAAAACGCACTGCCTGTTTCTTGATCAGTTCTTTGTTGTTAAGGATCTGCTGTATAATTCCTGGTAATTGCTTCATCTGCACCAACAAACGTTTTGACCTGTCGACATCCAGCCTTTTATTTATTCTCGCAAAATGGATAGCAAGAAGATACAGGACAATTAGCTGGGAAGTGAAGGTCTTGGTTGCAGCAACCCCTATTTCATGACCTGCTCTCGTATAAATAATACTCTCAACTTCACGTGAAAGCGTTGTACCTACCACGTTCGTGATGGCAAGGGTCCTGCAATTGTACGTTTTTGCTTCCTTTGTAGCAGCGATCGTATCGGCCGTCTCACCTGACTGTGATATAGCCACGAGCAGTGTTGACTCGCAAAGTACAGGATTGGCATACCTGAACTCTGAACTTATATCCACATCAGCATGAATACCAGCCAGGGCCTCGAATAAATATTTACCTAGCAAACCTGCATTATACGAGGTACCGCAGGCTATGATTTCAATCCTGTCCAGTTTCATGATATCTTCATTTGAAAGTTTGATCTCACCCAGCATGACTTCACCGGTAAGCTCTGAAATCCTTCCCATCATGGTATCATGTACTGATGTCGCCTGTTCATGTATCTCTTTTATCATGAAATGTGGATACCCTGATTTTTCGGCAGTTTCAACATTCCATTCGATAGATTCTGTGTGCTCCTGGACGGGGTTCCCATCAAAATCAAAAAAATCGATCTTATCCGAAGTCATCGACGCGATTTCTAAATCATGCATATAAACAATATCTCGTGTATACTTCAATAATGCAGTGACATCAGAAGCCAAAAAATTCTCTCCTTTCCCGATACCCACAATGAGTGGACTGTCTTTGCGGGCTGCTACTACCTGTTTTGAATCCCCGCATATAAATGCAGCCGCATATGTACCTCTTACCTTTTTGAGCCCTTTTATTACTGCATCAACGAGATCACCTTTATAGTACATATGAGCCAGATGAGCAAGCACCTCTGTATCGGTTTCAGAGACAAATTTATACCCTTCGCTTTTTAACTCATCATACAATTCCTGGTAATTCTCTATGATACCGTTGTGTACCACTGCGATATTGCCTGAAACATGGGGGTGGGCGTTGATCGTGGTGGGAGCACCCTGCGTTGCCCAGCGTGTATGACCAATACCGCACGAGCTTTCAATTTTGGGAAGCTTTGTTTCGAGATTTGTTATTTGACCTTCTGTTTTGTAGACCTCAAGACCTTTATCCGTTAATACTGCAAGCCCCGAAGAATCATACCCTCTGTACTCAAGTCTCTTTAATGCATCCACCAGGATGGATGTAGCTTGTTTTTCTCCAGCATATGCCACTATACCACACATTTTTACCTCACATGACCTGGGAATCCTCTGGAATATCCCTATAAACTTTAACCCCCGAATCCACAGAGCAGCCTGTAGCGATCGATTTACCTGCCCTTACCATAACACCAACGCCAATATTATTACTGTCGCCGATCAAAGTACCCAGTTCATCTGCATGGTGCAGTATGCCTTTCATTTCGATCTTTAAGTTCCTCCCCACCTCTGTGGCAAAATGAGCACCGATAATATTATGGGCACCTATGATGGAATTTGAGATGTAAGATCCCGTTCCGATACGCACATCATACATAATTATACTGTTTCCAACTTCTGTGAATGAACTTATCCTGCAATTATCCCCTATGGCGGTGGAGGGCATTATCGTTGCATTGGGACCGATATCGCAATTCTTGCCAATGACGACCGGGCCTACGATATACGAGCCAGACCTTATTATGGAGTTTTCTCCCACTGCTACATTGCCAACTATAACTGCGCCATTCTCGATAATTCCCGCAACTTCCATACCTTCGTATTTGTCGAGTAAAATCGCATTTGCTTTCAACAAATCCCATGAATGCACAGCGTCGATCCATGTGGATCGTGAAGTGACTTGTTTTACGCTGCTTCCGCTTTCAATGATCCTCTGGATAGTATCTGTAATGGCGAATTCTCCAGTTTCTGAGATCGGCGTCTGGTCTATCTCCTTAAATATTAAGGGTGAGAACATATATATGCCCGTATTTACCAGGTGGCTTATCTTTTCCCGGGGCTTTTCGATTATTCGGGTGATCCGTCCTTTATCCTGCAATACCACTCCGTATCCTGTGGTCTGCTCACGTATTACGGTGAGAAGCGCTACCTCGCTTGAGGTAATAGACAGCAGGTCTGAAATTGTATTGGCATCTATCAGGTTATCTCCATTGAGCACAAGGAACTTTTCATCTATCATAGGTTCTGCCAGTTTGATAGCATGAGCAGTTCCAAGCTGGGCACTTTGTTCAACATAACTGATACTTACCCCAAATTCTTTGCCATTGCCGAAGTAGTCCATTATTGGCTCTTTTTTATATCCCACAACCAGGATTATATCTTTGATATTATTTTGAGCTAGTGCGCTGATAATATATTCAAGTATTGGTTTATTCGCAACCGGAAGCATTACTTTCGAGCGCGTAAGGGTGAGAGGGCGGCATCGAAGTCCTTCTCCAGCAGCAAGGATTATGGCTTTCATGGTAGTTATCTCTCCACTCTATAAGCATTCCGAAGCGTTTTAAAACTATTGCTTAATGATGCATCAACCTCACGTAACAAGTTTGGCCTATTAACACTCGCGGTCAATATTATCTAAACGGCGCTGGGGTGCGACCCCAGACCCCGGTGAGGCGCCGCCGCTGGCGGAGTTTAATATGAAATCACCAGTTGCACATAATCATAACACTCCATACTTGCACAATATGGGCATCGGGTAATCCCCATTAAAGCGGGATGTACGTCCGGCTGGAGTTCGCTGTGGCGGCGCATCTTGAACCAGAAATATTGATCATTGATGAGGGTGCTGGCTGTTGGGGATGCGGGATTTCAGAAGAAGTGCCTGGGGAAGATGTGCAACTGAAGGGAGTTGTCTTTTATGATCGAAAGGAGGGGGGGCGGGAATTACAGTATAAGCATGTTTCAACAGCTCAAAGTGGAAGCAAGTGATAATGAGCGTAAAGAAGAAGTTAATTCGAACAAGAATGCTCTTTTGTAAGCGAAAGCATATATATTGTGCAAATATATTTCATTGTATGGAATCAGATACCATCCAGATACCTAGAAAAATGATTGAGGAAATATATGTTGTGCATGAAAAAATAGATCATATACTTGAAACACTTGAGGTGCTTATGGATACTGAAACATTGAAAAGGCTACATAAAGGTGAAGATGAATTAAAAAAAGGTAATTATATCGATGGCCAGCCTGACGAAATTGAAGCATTATTAAAGTGAAAATGTATAAAGCACGTTTTTTGAACATCTTTCTGAAACAAGAGAAAAAACTTGATGCTCATATAAAAGAAAGAATTATTAATAGTGTTGGTAAACTTTTAAAAGATCCTTATTCGGGAATTAGGATGGAAGGTAATTTAAGAGGATATTGGAAGGAGAGGGTTGGAAAATATCGCATATTATATAAAATAGAAGAATCCGAAAAAATTGTGATTTTTTTCGATGTGGATTTAAGGAAAAGAGTCTATAGTAGATCAAGAAAGCCCCTATCGGGGCAATTTAGCGTTTGAAAGTCCTTAAAATACATATCTTATCTCACCTGATTTAGGCTC
>JAUSDC010000210.1 GCA_030650845.1 Candidatus Methanoperedens sp. | reverse complement strand
TGAAGTCTACGCATGTCGTTAATTTCTTCACGTGTCCTGAGGCAAAGGCTGGCGATCTTTTCATCGCTCAAACCCATACGCTTTGCTTTTCTAAGAACTTCGATCGAGAAGTCATTTTTTACGGAATCCTCGATGTCAATGATATTCTGTATCTTCCTGATAAAGAATGGATCGATATTTGTCATTCTGCATATCTCATCACTTGCCATTCCGTTTCGAAGCGCCTGGTATATGACGAACAGACGCTCGTGTGTGGGATGTCGCAGGATGTCTATTATTTCGTCTTTACTCCACTCTTTGAACCCGAAGAACATATCAACTTCAAGTGATCTTACTGCTTTCTGGAGTGCCTCTTCGATCGTTCGCCCGAAAGCCATCACTTCGCCGGTGCTTTTCATTGCTGTGGTGAGATGCATATCTGCTGTAACGAATTTATCAAAAGGCCAGCGTGGGATCTTTATGACCGTGTAATCGATAGTCGGTTCAAAAGATGCTGGGGTCTTTTTGGTGATGTCGTTAGTTATTTCATCAAGAGTCATTCCGATAGCGATCTTGGCAGTAACCCTCGCTATTGGGTACCCGGTCGCTTTTGAAGCAAGGGCTGATGATCGCGAAACCCTGGGGTTTACTTCGACTATCCTGACTTCATCATCATGAACTGCGAACTGGATGTTGCATCCACCTTCTATGCCAAGCGCCCTGATTATCTTTATAGACGCACTGCGCAGTTTCTGGTGGTCAACATCTGATAATGTTTGCGATGGCGTGACGACAATGGACTCACCGGTATGTATTCCCATAGGGTCGATGTTCTCCATGTTGCATATAACGATACAGGTGTCGTTTTTGTCCCTCATTACCTCATACTCAAATTCCTTCCATCCGATGATGCTCTCTTCTATCAGGACCTGATGGATGCGTGAGCGCGTAAGCCCCCGTTCAGTTATCTCAAGAAGTTGTTCTTTTGTGTAGGCAATTCCGCCCCCTGCACCTCCAAGAGTGTATGCGGGGCGGATAATGAGTGGAAGACCAAGTTCATCGATCAAGGCTTCGGCTTCAACCAGTGTTTCAACAGCCTTTGAACGGGGGACTTTTTCTCCGATGCTTATCATTTTTTGCTTGAAAAGGTCGCGGTCTTCAGAATCTTTTATTGCCTGAAGGGATGTGCCAAGAAGTTCGACACCGAATTTATCAAGGACTCCCATCTCGGCAAGTTCAGAGGTAATATTTAGCCCGGTCTGTCCCCCAAGACCTGCGATGATGCCGTCAGGTCTTTCTTTTTCTATTATCTTTGCTATTATCTCAGGTTCAAGCGGTTCAATATAGATAGCATCAGCCATGTCTGTATCTGTCATTATGGTTGCAGGATTGCTGTTGACAAGTATGACCTTGATACCTTCCTCCCTCAGTGAGCGGCATGCCTGGCTTCCTGAAAAGTCAAACTCTGCTGCCTGTCCTATCATAATTGGACCTGAACCTATCAGCAGGACTTTTTTTATGTCGCGTCTTTTCGGCATTCTTCCTCGCAATTTTTTAGCATAAATGTCGTGACGTGTTATTAATTCTATCCATTGAACATTGCAGCATAACTATTAATAGTCTAATGAAGTTAGAACAAAATTACCATGGCTTTTCACGTGATGCTTATTCCAACACTTGGATGTCCTTCCAAATGCAGTTATTGCTGGAGTTCTGATGAAAGGTCTCCTGTGATGAGCATTGAGACCATCAAAGAAGTGGTATCATGGTTAAAGGATTTCAGGAATGAACCAGTCACATTTACTTTCCATGGGGGCGAACCGCTGCTTGCAGGGGCAAACTTTTACCGGGAAGCATTGCCATTATTGACAGAGGGATTGAGCCATCTTAAACCCGCTCTTGCAATGCAGACAAATCTCTGGAAAATGACGCCTGAGATCGCACAGATCCTTGCTGAGTATAATATTCCCATTGGCTCAAGTCTTGACGGACCTCAAGAGATCACAGACTACCAGAGAGGAAAAGGATACTATGATAAAACCTTAGACGGCTACGTGATCGCAACCGAGAATGGCCTTAAAGTCAGCTTTATATGCACTTTTACATCGTATTCAATCAAATTCAAGGAAGAGATCTTCAATTTTTTCCTTGAGAATGGTCTTAATCTCAAATTACATCCAGCCCTGCCCTCAATTCGTTCAAATTCTCCAGGTAAATGGGCGCTTTCTCCTGAAGAGTATGGGGAATTGCTGGAATATTTACTGGATAAATATCTGGAAAACCTTGGCAAGATCGAGATCATGAATATTGACCACCTGTGCAAATGTGTTTTGACCAATAAAGGCACTGTCTGCACCTTCGTGGATTGCATGGGTGATACATTTGCAGTGGGACCGGATGGCGGTATATACCCCTGTTACCGCTTTATTGGTATGCCAGAATATGTTATGGGAAATGTCTATGACCATCCAAGCATTGAAGATCTTTCAAAGTCCAGTGCCTGGAAGCTGATGTTTGAGTTCAAGGATTATGTGGACAAAAATTGTGGTGAATGCAAGTACATCAAATTCTGCCGCGGTGGATGTCCCTACAATGCCATAGCTCTAACTGATTGTAAAGTGAATGGCGTTGATCCGCATTGTATTGCCTATAAAAGGATGTTCAAGGAAATAACGCAGCGGTGGGATAAGGAATTTTTTGGAAGCTCAGGGGAGAAAGAATTGTTTGATCTCCCGACTGGTCCAAAAACGGATGGCAAAGCCGGGATAATGTCATTAATGCTTAAGCGGATATGAAACATGTCCAGGTTCAACACAAAGTTCTATGATTTTATGGTTCATTTACCTGACGAAATGGACTCAATCATCAATATTGTTTCTGCGGCAAAAGAATTCGGGTATTCAGGAATAGCAGCGCTCAATTTGAAAAAGAACCTACTTGATAAGAACATACTTGATATGAGCAAATTACCTGAGGATTTTTCAATATCCAATGCAATTGAAGTTTCAGGGAAACCATCAAAGCTCAGGGAAGAAATAAGAAAATACAAAGACACTGGCGATATCCTGATAGCACGGGGAAAGGACGAAGAGATTGCCCGTGCTGCTGTGGAGACCGAAAGGCTTGATATCATTTTGCAACCGGTTAAATTCAATAATGTCCTTGGTAAAATAGCATCTGATAATTCAATTGCTCTTGGTTTTGATATCGGTTCCATTATTCACACAAAAAGTGAAGATAGGGTACAGGAACTACGGATAATGAGGACAAATCTGATGTACGCCAGAAAGTATGACCTGCAAATGGTTCTGACCTGTGAGCCATATTCCATGTACGATTTTCGTTCTCCAAGGGAGATGGCAGCACTCGGAGGTCTTTTCGGCATGAGCCCGAAAGAAGCTGTTGATGCTATGAGCACAGTTCCCGTTGATATAATGCGAAAAAAAAGCACAGGTTACATACGGGAAGGTATTGAAATCATATGAAGACACTTCCTGTGCTTCGCGAGAAGAAACGATATATCGCTTTTAAGATTTTTTCAGAAAATACCATAAACCGCAGAGAGCTTACTGAGGAATTGCTTGATTCGATGTACTCAATATTCGGGGATAAAGGGAGTAGCGAAATAAATCCATCGCTCATGTCATATGACGGGGGATTCGGGATACTGCGCTGCCAGAAAGACAGAACCTCAGATACAAGAGCAGCTCTGGCTTGCATAAACCGGGTTGGGAGAGGCCGCGTTTCCATCAAGGTCCTTGGGATTTCAGGGACTGTGAAAGGGGCAATGGAAAAGTTTATACAACAGAGTATCATTAAAGACTCCGAACCAGAGAAAGATTAACAGGAGCGTCTAAAAGTATTACCTTTTTAATCTCGGAGATGATATAATGCAAATGGCACCACAGATGGGATATGACAGGGCGATAACAGTATTCAGCCCTGATGGAAGGTTGTTCCAGGTTGAGTATGCGCGAGAGGCAGTAAAACGCGGAACAACTGCGGTTGGAGTAAAGGCGACGGATGGAGTGGCACTGCTTGTTGATAAACGTGTAACGAGCAAACTTCTTGAAGCAGAATCTATTGAAAAGATTTTCCAGATCGATAACCATATCGGAGCAGCAACGTCGGGCCTGGTGGCAGACGCGAGGGCTCTTATTGACCGCGCAAGGGTCGAGGCTCAGATAAACATGGTCACCTATGACGAACCCATAGGTGTAGAGGTCCTGTCCAAGAAAATATGCGACTTCAAACAATCCTACACCCAGTACGGAGGCGTAAGACCTTTTGGAACAGCGCTTCTTATTGCTGGTGTGGATGACAGCAGGGCACGGCTTTTTGAGACCGATCCGAGCGGGGCACTGCTTGAATATAAAGCCACAGGCATTGGTTCTGGTCGAACCGAAACAATGGAAGTATTCGAGAAAAAATACAGGGATGATATTGATCTTGAAGGTGCGATCGTCCTGGGACTTGAAGCGCTACACAGCACAACAGAAGGTGTTTTCAATGCTTCAACAATCGAGGTTGGGGTCATTGAGCTTGGAAACAGGAAATACCGGAAGCTTGAACCTTCTGAAGTCGAGAAATATGTGAACCAGGTCATAAAGATGCATGCTTCTGAAACCAAGGGTAAAGGAAAGAAGAAAGAAGAGTGAACTGACATGGTCACGCTCGATGAGGCTATAATCGCACATTATAAGACACATGGCAAGATGTTTGAAGTCTTTGTAGATCCTGATGGAGCGCTGGCTTTCAAAAAAGGCGACCCTGTAAAGATCGAGGATATCCTGGCTGTTGAAGATGTGTTCCTTGATGCAAAAAACGGTGACAGGCCTGCAGAACAGGATGTCATCAATGCGTTTGGTACAAAAGATGTATTAAAAATAGCAGAAAAGATACTGCTTGAGGGAGAACTCCAGCTTACCACAGAACAGCGAAGAAAGATACAAGAGGAAAAGAAAAGGCAAGTTGTGACATTTATTGCGCGAAATGCCATAAATCCACAGACCAAAGCACCGCATCCCCCAGCGCGGATCGAGGCTGCAATGGATGAAGCCGGGGTTCATATCGACCCCATGAAAAACGTTGATGAAATGGTGGAGATCGCTATGAAAGCGATAAGACCACTCATACCTATTCGTTTCGAGGAAGTCAGGATCGCAATAAAGCTCCCGCCGGAATATGCAGCAAAGGCATACGGTGCAGTGGCAAAGTTCGGGAATCTCCAGAAGCAGGAATGGCAGAACAATGGTTCATGGATCGGCGTGATCAGCATTCCGGCAGGAATGCAGGATGATCTGTACAATATATTGAATTCGCTTACAAAAGGGTCTGCTGAAACAAAATTATTAAAGTGATAAAAATGGATAAAAAATTAGTAATTCCAGGTGAATTTCTTTCTGATGACCCTTCACTTGCTGACGAGGGCACATATGTCGAAGATAATAAAGTGTTCTCAACAGTTTTTGGAATAGCATCATTTAAGAATCAAATAAGGGTTGTTCCTCTTTCGGGAAAATATATCCCGAAACCAGGTGACTTGATAATCGGGGTAATAAAAGAGGTCACATATTCGAACTGGATCGTGGATATAAGGTCCCCATACGATGGACTTCTGCACATTTCCGAGTTCCCAAGACGTATTGAGAACAATGAAATGTCAAAATATCTCAATATCGGCGTGTCTATAATGGCCCTTGTAAGCGATGTGGACGCGAACATGAAAGTTGAGTTAACGCTTAATGACCAGAGACTCAGACAAATAAAAGAAGGTCGCATTATAGAAGTGACACCGTCAAAGGTACCAAGGTTCATAGGCAGAAGCGGCTCCATGATAGCAATGGTCAAGAATGAAACGAAATGCAACATATTTATCGGTCAGAACGGAAGGATCTGGATAACAGGAAGAGATAATGATATGCAACTTGCTATAAATTCTCTTCTTAAAATAGAAAAGGAGACGCACATTTCAGGTCTTACTGACAGGATAACAAATTTCCTGAAAGAACAAAAAGGCGAGAAAGTTCAGGTAAAACACCCACAGAAAAAACCAAAAACAACGGCAGAAGATAAAATAGAACCAATGCCAGTTGAAGAAAAAATTGAAGAGAGTAAAGAAAAACCAGAATCCGAAGGAATTCTTGACGAACTCCTCGGGAATGAGAAATAAATATTGCAGTAATTAGAGAAGAGGAAGGAAGAGAAAGAAAAGAGAGAGGAATTTTATGAGTAAACCAGAAAAGCTGATCGAAAACGGTATCCGCCTTGACGGCAGGAAACCCGATGAGTTAAGACCTATCAAGATCGAGGTAGGCGTATTGAATAGAGCGGACGGCTCATGCTATTTTGAATTCGGCGGCAATAAAGTGATCGCAGCGGTCTATGGACCCAGGGAAGTCCACCCAAGACACCAGCAGAAATCAAACAGCGCCGTTGTTCGTTACAGATACAACATGGCATCGTTCTCAGTAGAGGATAGAAAACGTCCAGGACCAGACCGGAGGAGCATTGAAGTATCCAAAGTGAGCAGAGAGGCTCTTGAACCTGTTATTTTCCAGGAATATTTCCCGCGATCTGCAATTGACATATTCGTGGAAGTGCTCCAGGCTGATGCAGGGACAAGGACTGCAGGCATTAACGCCGCGTCTATTGCCCTGGCTGATGCAGGTATCCCGATGAAAAGCCTTATTTCGGCATGCGCTGTCGGAAAGATCGATGACACCCTCGTCCTTGACCTGAATAAAGATGAAGACAACTATGGACAGGCAGATATGCCTATCGCGATGACACCTGATGGCAGAATTACGCTGATCCAGATGGATGGGAATCTAAAGAGAGATGAGTTTAGAGAGGGTTTAGAAATGGCAAAGGTTGGATGCATGGCGATCCATGAGATGCAAAAAGCTGCACTTATGGAAAAATACTCTGCTCAAATAGAGGGTGAAAATAATGAGTAATGAAATAATGGCGGAACTGCGCAAGGATTATATCTATAATCTCATGATAAAGGGGGAGCGCGAGGATGGGCGGGCTTTTGACCAGTACAGGGATCTCAAAATAGAAACCAATGTTATCAATAAAGCTGAAGGGTCTGCAAGGGTAATACTCGGAGATACCCATGTGGTCGTTGGCGTTAAGATCCAGCCAGGAACACCTTTCCCGGATACGCCTGACCAGGGCGTTATTATCACAAACCTTGAACTCATACCACTGGCATCCCCGGTATTTGAATCCGGCCCTCCAAGGGAAGACGCCATCGAACTGGCACGGGTAGTGGACAGGGGCATCAGAGAGTCCCAGTGTGTCGATCTTTCCAAACTTTGCGTCACACCAGGTGAAAAGGTATGGATGGTCTTCATCGACGTGCATGTCCTGGATGATGGTGGGAACATAATGGACGCTGCATCATTTGGTGCGGTAGCTGCACTCTTGACCGCGAAACTTCCAGCCAAACGCTATGATATTGGCGAGGACTCCCCGGTCCCAATGAGGAACGTGCCAGTTTCGATAACTGCTGTCGAGATAGGCGGTACCATAATGCTTGATCCTTCTCTGGATGAGCAAAGCATTGCGGGGACAAAGCTTACTGTGACTTCCAACCAGGAAGGCGAAGTATCAGCAATGCAGAAGAGCGGAGTTTTACCCCTGACATCCGAACAGATAAATTATATAGTGGATATGGCTATTGAGAAGGGAAAAGAAATCAGAGAGAAATTCCTGGTGATATAATCATGGCAGAACATAAAGCAAAAGGAAGAAAAACAAGGTCTGCAGGCAGATTCGGAACAAGGTACGGAGTTAAGAATAGAAAACTCGTAGCTGACATTGAAGAAAAGATGCATGCAGATTACGCATGTGGAAAATGTGGCGCTATAAAAATGAAAAGGATCGCCACAGGTATATGGAAATGTACCAAGTGCGAAGTTTCATTCACAGGTGGATCATATGTGCCTCAAACCCCGGCGCACCTTACGGTCATGAGGGCTGTAAACGTTGAGAAAGCCGCAACTGCAAAAGCAACTGAGTCACTGGCCTCCAAAGTATAAGGTTTAAACATGGTATATAAATGTACCCGCTGCAAGCGGGCAGTCGAAATAGATTATCAATACAGCGGCATCCGCTGTCCTTACTGCGGACACCGCATACTCGTCAAGGAAAGACCCGTGCTTGTGAAACGGGTCAAGACCGAATGATAATTACCACAGCACGTAAACCTTCTTCCAAAACACGCACTTTTTGCAAACATCTGGGTAGATTTACGGGCTGGGAATACGTAACTCGGGGAAAAACTAGTCTTGAGGAGCTCTCAGATGAGCAGTTTTTGCTCGTCGGTGAGTATAAAGGAAATCCGGGAAGCTTATCTTTTTTTATAAATGGAATATCTGTTCTTTCCATGTATGTCAGCGTTTCTAAGGACAAGGAAATACATTCAGGAAAAACGCCGGTCATAGAAGGGGATTCTCCTCTGTCAGTTGCTTTTAGAAAAGTGACCGGGTTAAAAACAGGAGAGGTCGGTGAAAGGTTTATACGTATAAAAGATCGAATTGAATTTATTGATAATAGAGTTTCTTATATCGTTTTAAAATTAATAAGTGTAAGAGGCGAGGGCATTGCTTGATCTGTTCAAGAAAGATGAAATTAATTCTTTGAAGGCAAAAATTTTAGAACTCGAAGAAAAGAACAACAAACTTATCCTGCAGGTTGAGAAAAAAGGGGATAAAACCAAAAAAACGGTAGCTGCCAGGCAGGAAGTTGACACTGAATTAAATGAGGCAAAGCAGCAGATACGATCGCTTGAAGATGAGCTTGCTAAACTCAAGACAGAAACAAAGGGTGAGTTGAATTTTCGATTTTCTGAAAATTTTTCTAAGAACAGACTTGATGACATTCTATTTTTACTTGATTCAATGCAGTCAAAGACTGCCACTTTGATCACAATATATCTTGCAAAGGACGAAACACCTGCCATTATACCACCAGATATAGCAACTCGGATCAACAGTTCTGAACTAGCACTTATTGAAAAAATAGATTCTTATACTGGCAAAGTCATTTTTTATGATACGGACCGGATAATCAAATTGGTGATGCTCCCTGTTTTTCCGATCTTGCTTTCAAAATATTCACTTGAGCGGCGTTTTGATATTGAAACCTTAAAAAACAGTCTTAAAATGGATAAAACGCTGGTCATAAATGCTCATGCAGGCGAGACGTTCATCGGAATGGTTGAGGATGATATATTCGTTGAACACGAGGTTGTAAGAAGCAGTGTGATGGGGAAGCACTCGAAGGGCGGTTGGAGCCAGAAGCGGTTCCAGAGCCTGGTTGAGGAAGATGTCAGGCACCACGCAGATAAAGTAAGAATTGCACTGGATACGTTGATCGGGAAACACAGGGATATAGAATGTATTATTGCAGGCGGGGAGGGAAAACTTGTGAGGATGATGCTAGAGGGATATGATTACCCCCTTATTATGAAAAGTATGGATCCGGTCTCAACAAAGAACGCGGAACAGGTGCTTCGCGAGGCAATGGCAGTAAGAGTCTATGGAATTTGAATAGATGCAACATCGATGCAATTATCAGGGAAACTATAATTAACTTGTAGAAATAATCTAAATATCATTCAAATATTTCATAGGAATAAATATAAAAGATTCATTTAAAGACATGAAAATACAAGATGACATTATAAAGAATACCAACAAGTGCAAAAAAGATCATTCTTGCCTGTCAGATGATGCAACAGATCTCTGCAAGGTCGAATTGAGCATAGAAGATAAGGTACATTTTATCAAATGTAATAACGAAAATATATGCAATTACAGAATACCATTCGGGTACTCTTTTGTGTGCACATGTCCTGTCAGGAAAGAACTGTATAATCGGTATAAGGTCTGATACTTTTAGATTTCACTTATTTTAGAATCTATTTTACCATCCATTTTAGATAAAAATCAACTCTGAAGGAGTTTTAACTCCTCCTTCAGTTTTTTCAATCTATCCTTACGCTCACCATTTCCTTCAGAGTTAAGCTGACGCTCAAGTTCCTGAATCCTACCTTTGAGCTGCTCCTTTTTCAGATCTTTTTCTATCTGGGCCTCAATGATCGAGTCTTTGACGTACATTAAAGGATTATTTCAAAGGATTATTTCTATATCCAGTTCTTCAGCCAGTTCTTTATACCTGTTGCGTATGGTCACTTCTGTGATGCCTGCGACCTCAGCGACCTCTCGCTGTGTCCTTCTGTCTCCGCACAGGATCGATGCAATATAAATTGCTGCTGCTGCCACGCCTGTAGGACCTCTGCCGCTTGTGAGTTCTTTCTCTGAAGCCTGCCTGAGTATCTCCACTGCCTTTGACTGCACTTCGCCGCGAAGGGTCAATCCTGAGCAGAAGCGGGGCACGTAGTCGATGGGTGACGTTGGTATCAACTTGAGACCGAGTTCTCTTGAGATGAACCTGTACGTCCTTCCAATTTCCTTCCTGCTGACTCTTGAAACTTCACCAATTTCATCCAGCGTGCGCGGAACATTGCACTGCCTGCATGCAGCATATAGCGCCGCGGCTGCCACGCCCTCGATACTTCGTCCTCTGATCAGGTTCTTCTCCACAGCTTTGCGGTAAACGACAGCTGCTGTTTCCCTTACGTTCCTGGATAGACCAAGAGCAGATGCCATCCTGTCAAGTTCTGAAAGAGCGAAAGCAAGGTTTCTTTCTGTTGCATTGCTGACACGGATACGTCTCTGCCATTTTCGGAGGCGATAAAGCTGCGCCCTGCTCTTTGATGAGATGGATTTGCCGTACGAGTCCCTGTTGCGCCAGTCGATCATGGTGGAAAGACCTTTGTCATGTATGGTATAGGTCATCGGGGCGCCGACACGGGAGCGTTTCATCCTCTGATCGTGGTCAAAAGCCCTCCATTCAGGTCCCTGGTCAATAAATTCATCATCAACGACAAGACCGCATTCATTACATACAAGTTCAGCACGTTCATAGTCGTGTACAAGGGTATGGCTCTTGCATTCGGGGCATTCAATAGTGGCTTTTTCGAACTGCCCAAGCTTCTGTTTTTCTTTCTTGTTTCGTATACCCTCTTTTATTTTCTCGCGTTCCGACTTTTCACTTACAATTTCCTTTACTTTTTCTTTTTCTATCATTCAGAGATCCGTCCTATTAAATTATTGTAAATAGACTCTTTCGTTTTTCAGACCTTTTATTTCAGAGGCATTGATATCTTTGAGCATCTTGATCGAAATGTATGGTGTGTTCACAGGACCGAAAATTTCCTTTATCTTACCCAGTCTCTTCATCCTTTTCGTTACAACCAGAAGATTCTCTCGCAAAAAACTTTGTTCTAGCGTACTATCGGCTCTTACGATCATCAGGTTGTCCATTATATGAAGGATAGCTCCCAGTCTTTTCAATGTTCGACCTCTAAAAAGGTATTCTATACATACACAATGTTATATATATACCTTTCGAAAAACATTTATTTAGAGGTTTTTTATCAGGCTTAAAGGTTGCGAGTGAATGGCTTTGCGTGCACTTTTTTCATCAAGACCTGCCCCTATTGCGACCATTAAAGCCATCTCATCGGTTATAAGATCAGCTGGTGAATGTGTGTCCGTATTTACGATAAGAGACGCACCCGCTTCCTGGGCAAGGCGGGCTACATGACCATTCGTTCGGTTATGCCCGCATCGAGATGTTAATTCAAGGGCTATATCGTTATCCCGTGCCATTTCCACATCCTCTTCTGTAATAAGCCCCGGATGAGCAAGGATATCGATATCAAGTGCCACTGCGGTATGGTTCGTGCCTTCAGGGACGGGTTCAACTATCGTCTCGCCATGCACTACGATTATCTCAGCACCAAGGAGTCGTGCCTTCTTAACAAGTTTCTGGATCTTTCCTGGCGGCACATGCGTCAATTCAACGCCTGTAAATATCCTGATATCATAATCTGCCTCAAGAGATTTAATTTTCTTCATGCAGGACAGGATATGCTCAATATTTGTAAAATCAGCATGATCTGTTATCGCTATTGCTTTATACCCTTTCACAAATGCCCGGCGCACAAGTTCACTGGGTATCAATTCGCCGTCGCTGAAGGTGGAATGCGTATGCAGGTCGATCATTTTTTCGTCCTGGTCTCGTTTATTTTCAAAGCTATCTGTTTTGAAATAATGGATTTAGGACCCTTTTTATCAACAAGCACCCTGCCGCCGGTAGACCACCAGGATTTAGGATAGGATTTATCAGTTTCCACAACAGGGGCAAGATTCAATTCTCTTGCTGCTTTTTCTATCTCCCTGAGGACGGGTGATTTTACTGAAACTTTTGCCGAAAGTATCCTGCCTTCTCCCCTTGATTTTGTGGCATCCAGATATACCGGCCAGATGACGAGTTTTGTTTTATCCTTCAACATTATATCCAGATTGCCTCTTTAAAGTATAATACTTTCCGAGGTAGCTATGGAAAAAAAGTCTGTTGATTGCTATGGGGTCGTGTAAAGCGTCTCACATCAAAAACCGCACAACGCAAACAACGCAACGTAAACAGCGAACTCTATACGAACTCAAACGAAACCGGACGGGGTGTATCTTTTCGACGGTCAGAGGCATTTTCTTAACGATTCCCCGAACTCGGTCTGTCATTGACCTGGATTTTATAATGAACATACAGACCATGTTCACATAATCCTGTACTGGCGAAGTGTCTTTCTTATTTTCACCGCATAGAGGAGCGTGGCAGCGGCTTTCGGCGTATGCGCGAGCAGATGCTCAATTATGGACTGGATGTGCCTCTTATCGGTACTGATACAGGATATTTCCAGGTAACTTTCCCGGGACCAGGTGCTAACATCGAGCGCCTTCGTGTACCAGAGCAGTTGATGCAGGTAACTCCGGCAGTGGAAGCCCAATTGAACGAAAGGCAGCGGAAGATGATGCAATGGCTAGTCGTTGGTAAAGAACTTGCTACCCGGCAATGCGAAGTGGAATTTGATGTTACCAGTCCTGTTATAGCTGGTGACTTTAGAAAACTGATCAAAATGGGATTGGCTGAAAAACTTGGAGCTGGCCGTTCCACCCGTTACCTTCTTAAAGTGCAAGTCTAATCGTTAAGTAATCGTTAAGTAAAATCCACAAATCGTAAAGTTAAAGGACATAGACACGAAACCGAAGCAAAGCAATATTAACAGCCCATGGTCAAGAAAGCCCCTATCGGGGCAATTTAGCGTTTGAAAGTCCTTAAAATACATATCTTATCTCACCTGATTTAGGCTCATATACATTTCCTTGCATCTTCAGATGTTGAAAATCGTAAAGTATCTGTTCTTTATCAATTCC
>JAUSDC010000206.1 GCA_030650845.1 Candidatus Methanoperedens sp. | reverse complement strand
TGGAAGCACATAATAGAAAAATAAAGATCGATCTTACTCTTGCTCATTCTGTGGCATATATGCACGCCCTTAGCAAAGGTGGATTAAGCCTGATCTCGATATTCAAATCCCTTAGCGAGCACATTAATGTCTATGGCGAATCAGCTGAAGAGATAGCATATATCATTATTGACACTGACTTACATGGAAGTGACCTGATAACTGCCCTTAAAACTGCAGCTATTACCACCCCTTCAGACAAGTTCAGGGATTTCGTTGACAATCTTTTGAATATCATGGAAACAGGTGGAGATATGGAAACTTTTTTGGCCAGTATGGTGGGACATTATCAAAAGTCTGCTGAATCAGATCAAAGTATGCACCTTGAAATGCTGGGAATGTTCGCAGAAACATACGTTACAGCGTTTGTTGCAGGCCCCCTGTTCGTAATAACTATATTGATCGTCATGGGAATTTCTGGTCCCGGCAGTCTCAATATGCTGAAAATACTTATATATGCCGTTATCCCTTTGAGCGCGGTTGCATTCAGCGTTTTATTGAGTGTAATATCAGCGGGTAGCGAAGGTAGATTAATAAAAATATATGAAGTCTCAAAAAAGATCAGGCAATATGATGATGTAAGAGTAAAACCCATTGCCCCGGGGGAAGAAAGGATTGTCCGCAAACTTATGCGTTCGCTGAGATGGACAAGTGTTGTAAATTTTAGAAAGAACCCCCTGAAACTTTTCTTTTCTGATCCATTTAAAGTTCTGTATATAACCATCCCACTGGCCTTAATTTATTCTATCCTGTCAATGTATCAGCATAATATAACAATTGAGCTCATGGATGATGTTATCGTTATCAGCTTATTAATTATTCTTGTTCCGTTCATTGTCTTTTATGAACTCCAGATGAGACGTATAAGGAAGATCGGGGAATCTATTCCAGGTTTTCTCAGGCGCCTTGCTGCAATAAGCGATATGGGTGTCCCGCTTTTTCAGGCAATAAACTCCATTTCAAAGATCAATCTTGGGGTTTTAAGCACAGAAGTGAAACTCATGTATAAGGACATCGTGTGGAGCCGAAGTCTCTTTGAAGCTCTGACAAAGTTTGAGAAAAGGGTAAATACAGTAGCAATATCAAGAATTGTTACACTAATCACCAAAGCAAGTGAATCAACCGCAAACATAAAAGATACTTTACGAGTGGCAGCAAGTGATTCAGATCTCTCTGAAAAACTAATGCGACAGAAGTACACTGTTCTTTTATCCTACCTTATCGTTGTGTATATTTCATTTTTTGTATTCATGCTTGTGCTTTATGTGTTCGTAACGATGTTTTTTCCCAAAATACCCTCTGGGGGTTCAGGTAATATGCTTCAGATCAGTGCACATCTGGGTGAGTATTCTCTTCTTTTCATGCATGCCTCTGTGATCCAGGGATTTTTTTCAGGGATAGTCGCAGGACAGATGATAGGTGAGAGCCCTTATGATGGTCTTAAGCATTCTGTTTTCATGATGACTATTGCTTATATTATTTTTGTGTGGTTCGTATAGAGGGTATTATGAAGGTACTAAATAATGAAAAAGGAGTTTCTGAAATCGTTGGAGCGATGCTGATCCTATTAATTCTTGTTATTTATCTTGGAGTTACGCAAACATACGAATTGCCGAAATGGAACAAAGAACTTGAAAAACAGGGGTTTGACCTTACGTACAAAGACTTTCTTGATCTCAGATCAGATATAGAAGATTCATCAATTAGGAATATGCCTGTAACAAGCAGTATGCATACAGGGGTCAGGTATCCTGAGCGTTTCATGCTAAGTAATCCTGGGCAGGGAGCCTATGGTGTCTTTGACACCTATCCTTTGAGAATAAATATAAGTTATAATTCAAATGGTACTCAATATTATAAGAATTATTCATCTCTCGGGATCATCTATCAAATGAATGGAATATCCGATTTTCCAAGGCTTGTATACGAGCATGGGATCATTATCAAAGAATTTGGAAGTGCTAATTATTCAGATGACGAGAATCACATTGCAAAAGATAATGGTATTTATATTCCGATTTTAAAAGGTTTTGAACCGCTCTCTTCAACAGAAGTAGAAACATTTAATGTCTTGCCGATAACGGATTCTGATATCATCAATGCAACTTCTTCGATCAATGTAACTTTTGAAACCCGATATCCTGGAATATGGTATAATATGCTTAATAAATCCATACCTGTTGGCTCTGACATCACTTATAATAACACAGAAATCAGGATAACAAACATATTCAGACCGGACATATTTGGTGGATTTAGTAGAAATCTTTCGTTGCCAAATACTTCTTCGATATCCGAAAATAATATTTATTCAGGTACTATAAGATTTGCTGATGATAATACTATAGTAAATGCTCTTAAAATTAATATGGTACAATATTTAACAAATAATATGACAAATAATATAACTAATATTACAATAATTAATATGACCAATACAACTAATTTAACAAATACTACAATAACTAATATAACTCAGATTACAAATATTACGAATAATATATCAATTGATAGCAGTAGCTGCAAGTCCCCTGGGCGTTACATGTGGGATAAGTATCAAGGGTGTATAAATCTTCCAAAAAGTGCTAACATTCAACGTTTCATTATTCAGGATATGAAATTTGGTGGAACTATTAGTGGAGGACAATTGGTATTCAATGTCCAGGATGTCAAAGGTAATCAGTTTGAATTCCAAATATTGTTTGATAGTGATGGAAATGGTAATCCATTATTAACATCATCCATCACTCAGAATCAACCACCCTTAGGATGCACTCCTTTTTTTAATACTACACTTATTAACCTGACACAATGTTACAGAAATGCAGACATCGATTATCCAAATGCAATGAAAATTAAACAATTTGATTCATTTACTAAATTTGATGCAAAGAATATCCTTTATGTAAAATTCGTTATCGATTGAAACTGTTGATGCTTCCTTGAAAAAATATTAACCTTTTCTCAACTTTATTTAGTCCCACAGCCCTAAAACGAGAAACATTTAATACCCTGCTACGCTATAAACCCGGTGCCTTAATGGACTCGTGGGGTAGCCTGGATATCCTGGCGGGCTTCGAACCCGCAGACCCGCGTTCGAATCGCGGCGAGTCCGTGTTAATTGATCAACAACGAACTCGTACAAACTCCAAACGAACTCATTCTGCCGGAGTTCGTTTCAGTTCGTTAAGTTCGATGTTATTCGTTGTTATTCGTAAAATAATCAAAGACTAATTCACCACTTTTACAGCGAACTCATTCTCATACTCCCTAAAACCTGGTGCCCGTACAACCAGGCTCATATATCCTTCTTGCGTCTTTAATTCGAGTTCGCTCTTATCGAATCTAAGCACAGTATCTCCGCTGCTATCGGTGATGTCTATCGCTGCGGCCGACATTCCGGAGAGCGTCACGCTGGCTTTTTCAACCGGCGTCCCGTCTTTTGAATTGATGACCTCAACAGGCAGTTCAATGATATCAGGGGATTCGGATAGTATGATGAGGCTGCCAGATTTTATATTTGCATGCATTGGCTTTGGCATCGCGGCTTCACTGCTGCTTATTACAGCCAGTATGGCAGCAAGCCCTACCATTCCTACTATGGTAAGAACTACCATTTTAATAGGGAGTCCTGTAGCCATGATTTTAGTACAGTTAATTCAGGTTCAATCTCTTGTCTGATAAAGCAGTACTGCCCTTTCATCCTCATAGTCATAGAATCCATTTGCTTTAACCACCAGTTTAAGTTCAACACTTTGCTGGTTTGGTCTTATTGTCACCATAGCTCCACTACTGCCGCCAAGGTATAGATGTGCAAGACCTGTCTTATCAGTCTGATCTGAACCAAATCCTCCACCTCCAGTTAAAGTAGCACTTGCTTTTTCCACAGGATCGTTATTCTTATCGTAAACCTTGATATTGACTGTTACTGCATGATCAGTAGCTCCCACCACTTTTGCTGTATTGCCTTTGGTGACAGGATCATCACTCACCTGGACATCTATTATTTCCACACTCAGGTTCTCCTTGGATTTTGGTATGATCGCCAGGAGAGCAGCAAGCGCAACCATGCCCACCACAAGCATGACAACTATATTTATTGGTAATTCAATAGCTTTCTCATCTTTTCTGAAATTTTTAGATCGCAACATAATAACCACTGGTTTTTCCACTGAGTTCAGGTGGTATTTAAAAACTTCGAATTAACTTTCACTGATCAGACCATTGAACTGAATAAATATCTTGAGATAATAGTACTTACTGTGAACACAAGGATCGACATTGGAAGCATCTGGCCAAGGTCATACATGAATTGAGGCTTATCGCCACCGTATTCGATACCGCCAGCAAACCGGGTCAGGATGATCACCAGGATGATCATATAAAGCCCGATGACTAACAGGAATATGTCAGGAGGAACACTCTGCGTTATTCCTGTACCCGCATCATTCATCATCCCCCCAAAATCAAAATCGTCTGGAAGAAGCATCGCCTCTTTTGAGATATTGATAAGGATCTTCTGTATGACCTCAGAAAGAGCAAGGGTCACACCGCCAATAAGAGGAGCAAATATCATTGCTGTAGCCCTCATCGTCGAAGTAACATCATAAAGTGACCGTTTGATATTATCCTCCACCTCCTGAAGCTCCTTCAGATGGTCAGCCAGCTTTATAATAGCTACTCCTGCAGCTTCATTGCTTTTATGTACGCTCTCTGTGAACATTCTCATCGTAGTATGCACCCTGTCAGAGTAGACATGCCTGAAAGCCCCATATTCTTCATTAAATATTGCACCTTGAAGTGTAGTCCGGATGCCTGAGAGGTTTTTTGCCACGTCTGCGAATACTTCGCCAATATTTGAACCTTTCATATTCTCAGAAGTATGCCCGAAAGCCTCTTCAGCCGACCGCCCTTCAGAGATCCTTCTTCCAAGAACAAAAAGAGCATCAGCAAATTCACTCTCAATCTGCTTTATCTCATCCCGTATTTTTTTATACGGCGTATAAACCCCAAGGCAGTAGATAGTGATAATTGCTGTGATCGCCCAAACTACAGGGAAAGTCCGGGGTAGAAGCCCTGACATTGCTTCCTGTGAAATGATATCAAATGGATTCCCCATATAAACGAGAATATACCCAGAGACCCCGACGATCGCCCCAACTGTAAGTGCAGTATAAATGGTGATCTTTTTTATGGTTCTAATACCCGATAATTCAGGATGCAGGTCAGATATATGCGGGGGAGCAAATGTTGCAGGACGCTGCATGAGAATATATTCCGAATAGAAAAACGTTGCCAGGGGAAGTATTATATCATATATAAGGACAAGAGTTACAGTATCAATCCTGACCCCGACTATGCTCACTGCAGGGATCAGTGCCACCAGAGCCAGGGGTATCAGTATAAATATCGAGTACAGGACATAGGTAGGGGTCCTCAGTCGTGCTGAAAAGCTGTCCATCATCGTCTTTGTTCCTTCAAGAACGATGTCCAGCGACTTGTTAAGAGTAATGATCCTTTGCGCCTCATCAGCTTCATTGACCGAACTTTTTACAAGGTGGAGTGAGCGTTTGAAATATTCACTGTTCTTGCCCCACTGGTTGGCAAAAGCGATAAGCGCGTCGTCTATACTGCTGTACGTACGGATATGGATGTCCCAGATAAGCTTTTTGAGGTCGTTTGCAAGAGGTCTTGTGGAATTCTGTGCTGCAAAGGTTATTGCCCGCTCCATGTTCGATACAAGCTTCATGGACATTACTATATAGCTCTGTATCTCAGGAATATCCCCCAGGGAATGTATTTTCATGAATTTTGCATGGATCTTCGGGTACTCGCTAAGATATAACATCCCTGCAAGCGGGACAATGCCAGTGCATGCTGCAATAACCGTAAGAGAATCAGGATCATATCTGGCAAAGATAAAAAGAATTGTGTCCACAGCCAGCATTATTAAAAGCAATACCAGAAAACCGGAATAAGCCAGTATATGCGCCTCCCACGGCTCGATATCATAACCCGTGAAGCTTAAAGCATCCCTGAACTCCTGGCTTACGGTCTTTTCACTTTTTTTCCTGTATTCATTCGTGTTCCCGACCATCCAGCTAAAACGTCTGGCTGCGATTTTGCAGGCGCTACAGTACCAGTTATGATATTCATCCATGTTTTCCCTTGCTCTTTTCTACAAATGCACTGAACCAATCGATCCATCGTTGATACACTGCCTGGAAATCCACTTTGCCTTTTTCATCCCTTTCTTCTTCCTGGTAGTACCAGAACATGTTGTTAGCTTTCCCTACAAAATCCGCTTCCAGGAACTCATGATTCCCTTTGCCTTTATTTGCAATGGTCTGCTTTATCATTGCTCTCATCTTGATGTTGAGCAGCGCTTCATCGATAGTCAGCCCCCATTTACTGGCTATCTTATTTACCAGCTCTGACTGCCCTTTATCCAGGAGGTCAGTAGCCAGGATCCTGTCAGAACCATGATCAAACACCATTATGTCGTTAAATATATCATCTGCATCGGGATTATCCTTCCATTCTCCCGTTGTCACTTCTGCTATCTGAACAACCCTCTTTTTCTTGCTCATGGTCCCGGATAACCTGACGTTCTGGCATACCACTACAGCTTCGGTTGCCCTGAAAGACGCTGCTGGAACCCCGAGGCTGTTCACAATTCGCTCAAAAACCGCCCTTGTGGAGGCACCGTGAATTGTTCCGATCACTGAATTTCCCGCAGTGCCAACCTGCATCGCTTCATATAGAACTTTGACCTCTGGACCTCTGACCTCTCCAAGAACAAGTGTTGAGTTCCCCATCCGAAGCGCAGCGCGAAGTGCCATTTCAGGAGCTATTTCAGCCTCAGAACCGCCGACTGACGATTTTGTATGCATGCCCTGGATCTTCCAGCCAACCTTCTGAAGCGTCTCTATCGGTAATTCCGGTGTATCTTCGATCGTCAGGATCCTGTATTTCTGGGGTATTTCAAGAAGCATTGCTGCAAGGAGCGAAGTTTTTCCTGCCCCCACCCCGCCTGCTACAAGTATGGATGATTGACCATCTATCAGAAAACTCAACAGTCCTGCTGCAAGGGGAGTGATCGACCCCATGTTTATGAGCTTCGGGAGTGTCCATGGATTGTTCGCGTGTTTCCTGAAGGCGTATGCAAGGCCTCCTGCAGCAAGCGGGTTGCCGATGACTGAAACGCGGGTTTTGAACTCTGAAAGGTCCATGTCAAGCACCGGATTTGCCTCACCGAAAGGTCTTCCGCTTATCGCCCTGAATCTTGTTATCATCGAGTCGATATCATCCTGGGACAGGTAAATGTTGGAAATGCATTCCTCCCCCTCAACAACTATATGGATCGGATTGATATCAGCAGGGGAATTAACATAAACATCTGTAACTCGTTCATCTGACAGCACATCTTCCAGTATCCCAAGACCAGTGGTGTATTTTGCAAGTATGTCAGAGAAGGTATTGATCTCATCCGGGGAAAGTTTTATCCCGATATTTTGAGCTTCCTCTATTATCATCTGCTTTCCCAGCCTCCTGAAGTATTCCCTGGAATTAGCTGAATCAGAAAAATTGAGGTCTTTGGGTCTGTGCTTCATGAGTTTTTTTCTCACAGCTTCGATGATCTCAAGTTCTCTGGGTCTCATGTTATACTCGACCGGAATTGCAAAATAAAGGGTTTCTGGTCTGTCTGTTAGCTTGTAGCGGCTTATCTGCATGACCCTGCCCCCTGATCTCTGGACTTCGTATCCTTCTATGAATTCCGTGTTTGCTGGCGGAGTGGTGTATATCCTGGATGACGAGAATCCTGGCCTGACAAGTGTTTTCATTAAGGTTTCATAATAATTCAAAGGATCATCGCCATTGATCCTGTCCCCAAGTCCTGGTACACACCCTGCCATTTTTTCAAGCATCAAAATGAAATGAGCTTTACATTTTCCATCATCTTGCTCCGATCCATTTTCCTGTGATCTCTTGATCATCGTCCTGATGTCCATATATGCTTTTACAGGATCAGAAGCTGAAGTGTCGATCACAGACCTGAGCCATTCACCCCATTGAGCCTGTTCATTTCTGCAATCCACGGCAGGCTCTGCGTTTCTATATACCCTTATACCATCTATGAACCGTGCGAGCATGTATAAGAATTCCAGGTTTTCCATCTCGTAGTCCCGTTCATAAAGATGCGAAAGCACAAGCCTGTTTGCCACTGGTTCTGATATGAGTATTCCAAGGATGTTCTCTCTGCATTTTATATCATTTATGGATGCCTCTCCAATGCGGCAGTTTTTACAGTCAAAGATTATTGTTCTCTTGTTCCTTGATACGCGAGTCCTGTATGAGCAAGTGTCAATTATCTCTTTTTTCTTTCCTGCCAGTTGTCGAAGATATTCTATTATCGATGCTGGTGTGATGGCTTTAATCTTTTCTTCAGTTTTCTGGTCTCTGGTTTGAATAAGTGAGCTCATGTGGATAAATGATAAAGTATTTTATTTCTGACTGGGAATCACCCAGTATTTTTCCTGGATATAAATTAACCGATTTGGCACAATCCTAAAATCAAATGCAGTTATAATAATAATATTTCAAGCGCCAGCACTATGCTTGACGCCAGTATCGCAATTGGAGTCACGAACAGCCCTATCTTCAGGAAATCTGTAAGGGTCGTGCTCCAGCCGTATCTCTTCGCGCTCTCAAGCCACAAGATGCCAGCAAGAGCTCCAAAGGTTGTAAAATTGGCGCCCAGGTTGGAGCCTATCACAAGCGAGTATGCCATCGCAGTGTTCATATCCGGAGTGAGTCCGGGATGCTGGAGTATCGAGAGCATCATGGCTGTCAGGGGTATGTTATTGACGAGATTGCACATGAGCGCAGATATGAGTGATATCACAAAAGTTGCCGCAAAGATGTTATCGCTTAAATTCGCAAACAAAATCTCTCCAGCATATTCTGCAAACCCGCTCACCTCAAGTCCTTTAACCACAATGAAAAGCCCGATGACGAACATAACCACGTTCCATGAGACACGCCCAAGCCTGTAAACCGGTCGGCGTTCGAATAGCATCAGGATCAAAGCACCAGCAAGGGTAACTGCTGATATTGGTATTTTAAGAGAATTCGCAACTCCACCCAGCACAATGACCGCTGCAAGTACCCCGAGGCCAAGAGCAACAAGCGATCTGTTCTTAACCCTGACCATTCCGTTATCCTGCGCATCAAAACTAACTTGAATATGCCTCCTGAAAATGTATTTTAATAAATAATAATTCACAAGTCCTGCCGCAATGGTGGGAAGGACCATGAACCAGGTGAATCCGAAATAATCCAGCCTGTAACTGTCACCGATCATGATATTTGTAAGATTACCGATATAAAGAGGCATTGAAAATGTGTTAGCAGCAAAAAAAGAGACGTACATGAACGGTTTCGGATCGATCCGGGCGTTCCTGCAGAATATGAGAATTATCGGAGTAGTGGTAAGTATCACCACATCGTTGCCTGCGAACAGTGAAATGAGGGAGACAACGAGGAATGTATATAAAAAAAGTCGTTCACCACTGTTTTTTGATGCATGTATCGCCCTGTAAGCGCAATATTCGAAGAACCCATGATCATCAAGAAGCGTCGAGATGACCATAAGGGTCGCAAGTATAATGACCACGTTCCATGTGGTCACAAGAGGGACTGGCATCTCTGGTGTTGAGATGCCCAATGCTTCGAGAACATGAGTTGGTTTTAGTAGAAATACAGTTGTAAGTGCTGCGCCGATCAGGGCTGCATGAGCCTCATTAAGCTTTTTCGGCTTCAGGACTATCAATGCATAAGTAAATAAAAAAATAGCAATTGCCAGAATATGGCTCAGTTGCATGGATGCCTATATGCGTTCTTCTGTGAAGTCTTTGCATCCACGATTGGTCTCATACACGTTTTTCTTTGCAAGCGTGCAGGAGCCATCATACTGCTCTCTATTGCTTCCTTTTACTTTTGTTGTGAAGTATCTGCAATCAACACAATACTTCAAGATCCATCCTCCAAAAAAGATTTCTTTAACATATTAGTTAATAATTGTTTCTATAAGCTGTAATAGATATAATATGCGCATTAAAATTAATCCCCGTTCGTGGATTTCATTAAAACCTGATATACACAAACCCATTAATAAAGTTTACTCAAGATAACTATTTATTATCGTAATAACATTTATTCGTATAAACACGAATAATAAAATGTATGAACAGGAAAATTGTAATCATCAATCAAACCAAAATTAATATAATATGGGATAGTACTATATTGAATAGGGAACAATTGTGAGAAGTAAACTATTGATCAAACTAGTAATAGCATCTCTGATAATTTCAGGGTTTGTAAGCCCGGCTATTGCATATGACGTTTCAACATTCCAGTGGGGAGATGGAACATCTGGCAGACTTTCGAGGGGTGAAGTACTATTATACAATGGGTATTCAGTAAAGGTCATTGATTTCCCGGCACCTGTTAAGTCTAACTCAATGGGACGTCCTGTTGAAGCTGTTGGCACGTTCGTAGGCCTCAATATATCAAAGAATGGACAATTCCTCGCAACAGTTATGCTTAAACAAAGCGATTATTACATTACATCTGATGGTGAAATAAAGATCACGGCAAAATTGCTGCCAACCCAGGATGGGAAGGAATGGGTATATGAATCCTATAACCCCTGGGCAGACATTGAAATAAACCAGAGAGGTATTCCAGCTTTAGAGGTTCTGATTAATACAAATTATAATGAATACCTATCATTAGAAAACACTGAAATAACCGCCACTGTGACAATAAAAAATAAAGGGTCTGCAGATCTGCTAAATGCAAATTCTGAGATCAAAACATCTCTCCCATTAAAAAGAGGGGTTCTAATAAATCATTATGAAAGAATAAAAAAGGGAGAATCTGTAACCGAAAGCATAGTGTTTGCTGCCCCTATCATCACAGAGCTTAAGAATTATAAAATTATTGCTAATGTCACAGGACATGATGTAAAGGATCTTTTATATACATCAGAATCTTCAAAAACCATTGCAATAGCGCCTGAACCAGACCAGATCCCAACGATAAGGAAAAACGTGAATTCAAAGATATACCTTGAAGAATATGCGATGGTATCGATATCATTCAAGAACAATGGAAATTATGAGCTCACGAACATTAGCGTAACAGATATCATTCCAGATGGATTTGTGCTTATTAGCAACAATTCCTTGCATTGGAAATTTACAATTCCCCCGCAGGGTGAATGGGATACACGCTATCTGATACGACCCACAGAAGCTAATAAAAATGGAGTTGTTTTGCCTGCAGCAAATGCGGAATTCAGGACGAAAAAAGAATATTACACTATCCAGTCAAATCAGCCAAGCATAGTTGTCCATGGTCCTAAGATAACACTTACAAAACAGGTCGATATTTCGTCTATTGATAAGGGTGATACCGTTACCGTAACCGTATCGGCTGTAAATGATGGCAGCACTCCTACAACTGTTTCTGTAATTGACCTGCTACCTATAGAAGGCACTCTTGTTAGCGGCTTAACGAGTCTTGAAGAGTTCCTGGAGGCAGGTAAGACTGCAAGGTTCAGCTACAGTCTCAGAATAGATACAGGACCACCTGTCACTCTTCCTGCTGCAACCGCTGAATATAATCGTCTGGATGCAAGAAGTGATATGTTGACAGCAACAAGCACTAAGGTTGAATTATTAAAGAAAATACAAGTAAGCCAACAGGCTGCAAAACCTGGAAATGCAAACCAGGGTACTGAAATTTTTAAGGTTGCACCAACGCCAGTTCCAACACCTGTTCTGCCCTTCACACCCATAATCGAAGACGAAGAGGTTCCAGAGCCTCAGATAACACCAGAACCGATGATAACTAAAGTTCCAGTCCAGGTTTCTTCCGAGGAAATACAAGAAATCGTCAATATTTTGCTTGGTTGCAACACCCCAACAACTGGTGAGTCAGTTATTGCATGCAGATTATTGCAACAATAACGTTTAAATCCATTACTAACCTATAAAAGAATGGTGAATCTCATGAAAGTATATATTTGTGAAAAAAGCTGCTGCCCTGCAGTAGAAACGACTGGAGATGACGTATTGATAGGCGAAGGAGCGAACATTGTCAGGCTAAAGAAACACGAATGGAACATGCTCGTGGAAAAGATCACGTCTGGCGAGCTTCATTCTATCTAATTTGAAATCCCTTTTTTCCAATAAGCGGTACGAATACAACGCCGCCTTTGGGTTCTTTTTTTAATCCATCTATTTTTGTCACAAGATATAGTTCCTGTAAGTTTTTCCCCACAGGTATGACGAGTTTTCCCCCTGGTTTAAGCTGTTCTGTTAATGTATCAGGTATGTCAGGTGCTGCACACGCCACATTGATGCGGTCGTAAGGAGCAAAGCGTGGAAGCCCGAGCGACCCATCCTCTACAATAACTGTTACATTGCTGATACGTGCTTTTTTAAGATTTTCACGGGCAAATTGAGCCAGACCTTCGATCGTTTCCACAGCATACACATGCCCGCTTCCCGCAAGCTCTGCCATGACAGCAGCATGGTACCCGGAACCCGCCCCGACCTCAAGCAATTTCATACCATCATGAATGTCAAGCAGGTCGCACATTATAGCCACCATATGAGGGGCTGAGATCGTTTGTCCCCATCCTAGGGGCAGGGGATTATCAGCATATGCATTGTTTTTTTCATTTTCAGGGACAAACAGGTGACGCGGGACACGGTTCATGGCATCAAGCACACGTTCACTGGTTCCGTGACCCCTCAACTCATCTATAAGTCTGTTTTTTTGTTTTTCAAACTCCATACAGACTCACGCTTTTTGATTACAATGCGCTCCCCGGGATTTGAAAACCGTCTTGGTTCCTTTATACCTGATTCAGCATAAATTCGTTTGATATCACATGCCTTGATCGCAACGCCCTTTCTGCTCTTGAAGCCACTATCCCGTATCTTTATCCGTATTATTTTCAAATTCCTGTTATCCACTTTTATTTTTTCTCCGATGACATATTCCGTGTCACCGGGAACTGTCATCTCTATTGATTCAGTTGTTTCTCTG
>JAUSDC010000201.1 GCA_030650845.1 Candidatus Methanoperedens sp. | reverse complement strand
TGGAATCCCCTGTGTGCAGTATCGGCACTGTGTTTCCCGAATAAGGGCCAACAGTAAAGTCGATATATCCGCTGAAGCCTCTGTTCCCGGATTTATCATATGCGAGGGCAAAATATTGTATGTTGTTCTTTGAGTACGGTCCGCCTGTATATGAACAGGTATCACTGTCACAGCGTTTGACATATGTACCATCTACCCAGAGCCATATATGATCTATGCCGCTTGGATGATTGTCAGTGGCTTTTGCTGTGAACGTGACCGTCTGGCTGTTCGTGGGGTGAAGCGGTGAATGAAGAGCATACACCTCAGGAAGCGTTGTGTCTATTGGACCAATATTTACGTATTTGTAATCAGTTGCCGCGTAATTATCATAATTATCGATGGCGTATCCAAAATATTCGACTCGCGGTCCTGAATAAGGTCCTCCTGTATAAGTGCATGGTGAACCCGGACAATCTTTAACATAATCCCCATCTACCCATATTAGAAGCCTTTTGATCCCCGAGGGATCACTTGCTGTCGCCGTGAAATCCACGGTCTGGGAGGTCGAGGGATGTTTTGGTGAGTGCGTGGCGCTGACCGTTGGTTGTATCTTATCCACTGGTCCAAAATCAATGTATTTATAATCTGTAGCTTTGTAGTTTCCAGCATTATCTATGGCATAGCCGAAGTATTTGACTCGACCCGTGTATGGTCCGCCTGTATAAGTACAGGTCTCGGTATCATAACAATCTTTCACATATGAACCATCTACCCAAATCAGAAGCCTGTGTATCCCCCCGGTATCACTTGCTGTTGCTGTGAAAGTAATCTTCTGCGAGGTAGATGGGCTTAAAGGAAAATGTGAAGCACTTACTGTCGGCTTGATATTATCAACTAAAATTATTGTTGTAATTGGTTTGATCGTTGTTACTACGATTGGTGTTTTGATAGGAATTATCTGAATCCCTTCCCCTTCAAATATCAGATCGTCTATCTGTTCTCCCAGGGTAGAATCCCCATAATCCAGGGTCACCTTATATATATCAATATCCGCTTTCATGCCTATGAAACCGGTAACTGGATCTGGAACTTGTTTTCTCACTGAACCTATTAATTTTCCATATTGATCATAAGCTGAAAGGATCGCGACTAATTGTGATTGCTTACCATTACCTATGTACATTCCCACTTTTCGGACCGATTTTTCAAATGTCATCTCAATTGGAAGGTTTGCGCTTGTCTGGGGATAATCTGCATCATTGAAAAGAGAGTTCGGCTCAGATTCTGTGCTCACTCCACCTCGATTATTGCTGTTCACTAAAAGTGGTGTCCTCAACTTGTCATCGAGGAACGTAACACCTTTGGATGAATATTGTGTGCTGATGTGTGTGGCAGCAGTAAGGTCATCAAAGTTAATTTTAGTTGCAGATGTACTGAAATTAGACGCTGAAGAAATTTCCGTAACAGCTGCGTGTACTGGCTGTACAGAGAAGAATATCAACATCAAAACAGAAATGTAAAACGTTTTCATAGACCATATCACCAATAATTATCAAGATTATTAATGATATTTAAAGATTCCGATAGGAGTTACTTCTTCCTGGTTAACTCAAAACAGCCATCCTTGTGCCTGCAATCACATGTTATACTCGACTTCATAGAGTCCTGAGGATACTCCAGTATCCAGATCATCTTCCCAAAACATGTTGGTGGAACATCATTATACCTTTTATTAATAACCATGATATCCACATCATCAACACAACAGGAAGATGCTTGTTGCTAAGATCAGTGCTACTCAAGAAAAACATAATTTTACACTACTATTTTAAGTTCAATCGATCTTTTAAACCAGATATTTTAGCCTTCATGAGCTCTTCAGTACGATCATGAACTTTTTGTTCTAATTCATTGTGTTCCTGGAGCAATGCTTTGTTTTGCTTTTCCATGATCTCTTTATCATGCACAAGTTCATCCTGGTATTGTTTTTTCTTGATAAGAGATTTGATACGTGCAAAAAGTTCTTGCCGGTTTATTGGCTTGGTGAGAAAATCGTCAGCTCCGATCTCGATAGCTTTGACCTTAGCTTCTGATCCTGAAAGTGATGTGCACATCACCACAGGTATGAAGCGGGTCGCATCATTTTCCTTCAGGCTTTTGCATACTTCATATCCGCTGATCTGCGGCATCATGATATCCAGCAGCACAATATCAGGTTTATCCCTGATTATTTTATTCAAAGCCTCGGTCCCGCTTTGAGCTCTTATTACTTCGTATTCTCCACTCAGGTAAGCTTCCATAAGCTGTAGATTGATTTCTTCATCATCCACAATAAGCACTTTTGTCATTTTATTCTTCCTCCTTCTGTAATTGGCAGCGAGAATGTAAATTTGCTTCCCTTGCCATACGTACTCTCAACCTTAATTTCTCCTCCATGCAGTTCCACCAGTTTTTTTGAAATTGCAAGACCGAGTCCTGTTCCCCCATATTTGGATGAAATTTCAGGATTTGCCTGCCCGAATTCTTTAAATAAATTCCCTATATCTTCTTTTCTGATACCAATACCTGTATCAGTTATAGAGATCTGTGCCTTATCTTTTACTTTTTTCGTGGTAATGGTTATTGTTCCACCCCCCTTTTTACTGAATTTTATTGCATTGCTTAGCAGATTAAAAAGTATTTGCTTGAGTCTATGTTTGTCTGCTCTTATATATTCAAGGTGAGGCTCGAATTCTTTTTTAATAAACACTTTATTCTTTGTTGCTTTTTCTTTTATAAGGATGATAGTCTCATCCAGTGTCTCTGGTAAAGAGATCTTTTCAATTACTAGATCTATTTTTCCAGCTTCGACCTTGCTCAGGTCAAGAATATCATTGATCAGGTTAAGCAGGAATTTTCCGCTCGTAATAACATTATTTGTATAATGTTCCTGCTTTTCGTTCAACTCCCCTGTTATTTTCTCCTTCAAAAGTTCCGAAAAACCGATGATGGAATTTAAAGGCGTGCGCAGTTCATGGCTCATATTTGCTAAAAACTCACTCTTGGTTTTGCTAACACATAGAAGACGTTCATTTTCCTGGCGTATTTTCTCACCTTGCTTGCTCTCAGTGATGTCTCGCATAAATACAAATAACTTTCCGCCCCCAACATCTGAATAATTGACACTTGCTTCGACCTCAATGATCCTGCCATCCTTGCATTTGTGGCAAGTTTCAAAGCGACCCCGGCCGATCTTTATTGTTTGTTGAATGCGTTCAGCTATCATTTCTCCGGATTCTACTGCATCAATGTCAATTAAGTTCATATTAAGCAGTTCGTTGCGGCTATATCCTATCATAGAACAATATGAATCATTGACATCCAGGATACGTCCCCGTGTATCCACAAGATAAAAACCATCCATCATAGTATTAAGTATATTTTTGTACTCCAACTCAGCCTGCTTACGCTGCTCGATTTCAGCCTTAAGGGCTGCAGTTCTTTCTTCTACTTTTTCCTCAAGGCGTTCGTTCAGGGTTCTTAATTCTTCCTGCACCCTGACCAGCTCAATATTTTTCCATACCGCTGTTTCGTACGTTGAAAAAAGAAGATCCAGGATTTGCTGCCTTTGTGCAGTTATGAAATATTTTTGCCCCCCAAAGAATATCTCTACACCCATTTGCACTTTGTCATTCTCGCGTATTTGTTTATTAATGATCAGGTACTTTAATCTTGATACAAGGATCGTTTCATCATATGGTTTCGTTAGGAAGTTATCTGCTCCGCATTCCAGACCCTTTAGAACATCTCCAGGATCAGAAAGAGACGTTAATAGAACTACAGGGATGTTTTTGAGCATTTCATTAGATTTGATATACTTGCAAAGGTGATAGCCATCCATTTCAGGCATGACAATATCGCTGATAATTATAGTTGGCTTCCATCTGTTCATCAAATCGATTGCTTCCCTGCCATTGCGTGCGACGCAAACATTATAGTTGTTTTTCTTAAGAATGAATTTCAGTTGTTCAGCCTGTGTGGGACTGTCTTCCACAATTAGTATTTCTTGTTCGCCACTATTATTTTCAATTTCCATTAATTAACCACCACTTTTTTTCTGCAATTATCGACCAGATCAGCCAGTACAACTGCAATTTTTTCAGGCGAAAGAACATAAATTGCTGCATTAAGATCAATTGCTTCACCAGGCATGCCATGGATAACAGAACTTTCTTTATCCTGAGCAAAAGTTGTAGCGCCCTTTTCTTTCATCGTTTTCAACTCTTTGGCACCGTCTTTTCCCATGCCTGTAAGCAAAACCCCGGCTGCGTTATTCCCAAATTCCTCAGCAACAGAGCGAAAGAGAAACGAAACTGAGGGACAAAGACCATTCTCATTATCATCTTTCGAAAGCCATATCCTCCCATCCATCTTAACTTTCATCTGGAGTAGATCAGGGGCGATATAAACATGCCCTGGAAGACAATATTCTCCGTGCAGCGCGACATGTACCGGCAGGGAAGACGTTTGACCAAGCCAGTCAGCAAACCCCTGAATAAATCCTTCAGCTATATGCTGAACGATCAATACAGGAACTGGAAACTTTTTTGGAAGTCCGGAAAGGATCTTTTGAATGGCAGGTGGACCTCCGGTGGATGCACCAATAGCCACTATCTTTATCTCTGCAGGGCTATCAAGTTTAATTTTTGTCCTGGCCTGAACCTGAGCTTCCTGTGGATAGCGTGCCCATCGTCTAACCACCCTCACCTCAGACATCAATTTAACGGTTTGAACAAGCTTCACTGCTTCGGCTTCATAATCTGGATGACCAATCCCCAGGGGTTTCTGTACAATAGCAAGCGCACCTGCCTCAATTGCATTCATTGCCATAGATACATCTTTACCCCTGGATGTCCCTGTCACAATGACTATTGGCAAAGGATGCGTTTCCATGATCAATCTCGTCGTCTCAAACCCATCCATCTCTGGCAGGTGGATGTCCATCGTGATAACATCAGGTTTCAGGCGCCCAAGTGCAAGGATTGCCTCTTCTCCACTGCTTGCATTTCCGATCACCTTTATTTTTTCATCCCGGGTCAGGATATGTTCCAGGAGTTCACGCGCAACAGGGGAATCTTCGACAATCAGGACTTTTATCGTTTTATCCATTTTACGAACCCCGGAACTCTTTGATCGCCACGAGAGGCAGCCTGACTGTAAAAGTGCTTCCCTCTCCATACTTACTTTCAACCCTGATATTGCCCCCATGCAATTCCACAAGCTGCTTTGTGTTCGTAAGCCCTATACCTGTGCCTTCATATTTTCTTGAATCTCCTGAATCTAATTGGGTGAATTTCTGGAAGATATTTTCCAGATCATCCTTCTTTATCCCGATACCTGTATCAGAGACCGAGAACATAGCCATGTTCCCTTCTTTTTTCGTTGAAATGGTAACATTTCCCCCTTCTAGCTTGCTGAATTTCACTGCGTTGCCAATAAGATTAATAATTATCTTCTTAAATGCCTTTTTATCAGCCTCTATGTACTCCAGGTCAGGGTCAAAGTTTCTTTCAAATATTATGTTCTTTTTTATGGCCTTTTCTTTAATAATGCCCACAACCTCATCAACAATTTCTTGCAGAGATATCTTCTCGATGCACAGTTCTAATATTCCTTTATCCATCATGGTCACGTCAAGTATCTGGTTGATGATATTGAGCAGACTATTACCGCTTTCAAAAATATGGTCAATGAAAAGGTTTTGTTTTGCACTCAATTCCCCGAATGTTTTCAGCTTCAGCAATTCTGAGAAACCCATTATTGCATTCAAAGGTGTCCTGAGTTCGTGGCTCATTGTATGCAAGAAATTGGCTTTTACCATGTTGGCGCGTTCCGCATCATCTCTTGCGAGCATGAGAGCAGCTTCATACTGTTTACGCGCTGTGATGTCCTGGTAAACGCCGTACATAGCTAATTTTCCCTTGTAGGTAAAAGGAATTGAGACTATTTCAACATCCACAGGAGTGCCGTCAAGCCTCAGGAACTTTTCTTCTCTTGGGGGGGCTACTTTTCCTTCTCTCTGAATGCGGATGCGTTCTTTGACGAGTTTTTGATCGTCAGGATGTATAATTTCCAGTAACGGCTTTCCAATAAATAGAGACGGATTTTCTGCACCAAGAATTTTTGCACCGTTTAAATTCATATATACAAATTTACCTTCGGAGTGGATAGCAATTCCATATGGAGAAAATTCCACAAGACGCCTGTAACGCTCTTCGCTATCTTGCAGTTCTTTGGTGCGTTCATTCACCAGCTCCTCAAGATGTTTGTGATATTTTTCCAGTTCTTTCTCAGCACGCTTACGTTCCTCGACTTCAGCCTTCAAAGAACTGGTTCTTTCTTCAACCGTTCCCTCAAGTCGTTCGTTCAGCGCCTTTAATTCTTTCTGTACTTTTACTAACTCAATATTTTTCCATACCGCAGTTTCGTATGTGGAAAAAAGAAGATCCAGGATTTGCTGCCTTTGTGCAGTTATGAAATATTTTTGACCGCCAAAGAACACCTCCACACCCATTTGCACCCTGTCAGTGTCACGCAATTGCATGTTTATGATCAGGTACTTTAATCTTGAGACAAGAATTTTCTCATCATACGGTTTTGTCAGGAAGTTATCTGCTCCACACTCCATACCCTTTAGAACATCTGCAGGATCAGAAAGAGACGTTAAAAGAACTAACGGGATCCTTTTCAGACTCTCATCGGATTTGATATACTTGCAAAGTTGATAACCATCCATTTCTGGCATGACAATATCGGTAATAACAATAGTTGGGATTTTCGTTTTCAAAAGATCAATTGCTTCCCTTCCATTGCGTGCGACGCGAACTTTATATTTGTTTTTTTCCAGAAGAAATTTCAATTCTTCAGCCTGTGTAGGACTGTCTTCCACAATGAGAATATCATACTCAATGCCTTTGGAGATCATATCAACCTCTGGATGACCTCAAGAAGATTACTCTGGTCAAAACTGCTTTTCACGATATACGCATTTGCTCCAACCTCGATACCACGTTCCTTATCTCCACGTGATTCAAGACCAGTTACAAGCACGACCGGTAACTCAGAAAGTTTCCTGTCATTACGGATCTTTGAAGTCAGGTCAAAGCCATTCATTCTGGGCATATCCACATCTGATACAATTATATCAAATTCCTGTGTTTGTAATGCAGAAAATGCATCCACTCCATCAACAGCGGTTTTGACATCATATCCTGCCGATTCCAGGATATTCTTCAAAAGCGTCCTTGCAGTTATTGAGTCGTCAACTTCAAGAATAGATTTTCTTTTTGGTTTATCTTTTAAAACTTCTTCAGCTTGAGCTGAGGCATAAGTAACCTTTACAGCAGATCTCATTAGATCATTGACATTCAGGATCGGCGCTATTTTGCCATTTCCTAATATCGTTGCACCTATGATGTTCCGTACCCTGGAAAGCTGCTTGCCAAGACTTTTCACAAGAACTTCCTGTTCATGAACGATCTCATCCACTATATATGCCATGCGCTTCTCTCCAGAACGAAGAACAACAACATGGACATTATCATCAGTTTTGTTTTTCTCTCCCCCTCCAAGTTCAAGCACATTTTCAAGCCTGACCATTGAAACGATCTGGCCGTCAAGGGAAATCGTATCCAGACCTTCAACAGTCCTGATCTCATCTTTTTTAACCCTTACCACCCGTTCCACATTTATGACCGGGATGGCAAACATCTGTTCATTAACATAGACCAGAAGTCCTCTAAAAGTTGCAAGGGTGAGAGGTATAACGATCCTGAATGTTGATCCAGAATCTATTTTCGTTTCAAAAGAAATAATGCCGTTGAGTTTTTCTACTTTCTCATGAACAATTGCAAGACCAAGCCCCCTGCCAGAAACATCTGTAATAATTGGACTTGTGGAAAAACCCGATACGAAAACAAGTGATAATGCTTCCTTTTCATTAAGTTTTGAAGCATCCTTTTGAGATATGATGCCGCGCTTAACTGCTGCAGACTTAAGTTCTGATGCATCACATCCTGCCCCATCATCAGAAACAAGGATCTCTATTTTGTTACTATCTTTAGCTGTGATCACGATCTTCACTGTCCCGCGGGGGGATTTTTTCTTAAGATCGCGCACCTGTGGCTTTTCAATACCATGGTCTATGCAGTTTCTCACCAGATGAATGAGGGGATCTTTCATTTCCTCCAGGATCCGCCTATCAATTTCGATCTCTTCTCCCTGGATCATCAGGTCTACGTCTTTACCCTGATCATGGGAAAGGTCACGCACAAGCTTTGGAAATACCCCCAGAAGCGATGAGAAGGGAAGCATCAGCACCTTCTTCATATCATCAAGCAGATTATCCACCATTCCATCAAGCGATCTTTGATCGATCTGTGCAGATTTTGCCAGTGCCGTCAATTTGCTCTCAAGCGATTTAATGCCTGCATTGTTTGGATCAAGTATTTCAAGGAACTTTGCGTTGTGATAAATCACCGTATCTTTTGTTTCGAGTGAACTCTGCCCAATCTGGATATCTTCATGGGCTTTTGCCAACTCTCTTTTCCATAAGGTAAAAACTGTGTTGATCTTTTGCAGTTCGGTCGTATGCTGACCTGTTGCAAGTTTTAAAGAAACCAATTCTTCAGCTTGAAGTAATAGTGAATCAAGTTTAACTGTAGAAATTCTTACGGTTTCTGTTATCAATGGAGCCTGTATTTGACTGTTTTCAGGGATATCTGATTTTAACTCAGGAGGTTCTGAATGCATTGAAGAGAAATCGGGCTCAGATACTTTAGTCTTATTTTCCTCCTCTTTTTTTTCTATTATAGAGCTTTGATGTGGCGTGACAGAAGCATCTTTCAGGATATCTTCCAGGCGTTTGATGATCTCTTTAATTTGAGATTTTTCCAGAACCGTTATTTCTTCATTTTTAGAAATAAGTTTGCTGACGAGGTCTACAGCCTGGTGAAGCATATCAAATAGTTGGGGCGAAGTAATGATCTCATTTCGTTTCAGAGCAGAAAACACACTTTCCATGGCCTGACATATCGATTCTATCTCTTTCAGGTTTACGGAACGAGCTGCGCCTTTTAAGCTGTGCGCCTCTCTAAAGATGGTCTCGATATGTCCCATCTGCAAATTTGCATCAGCTTTCTCTAGATCGATAAGACCTGAGGTAATTGCATTGACATGCTCTATTGCTTCTACTTTGAATATCGAGATGAGTTTTTTAAGGAACTCTTCTTCTTTTTTATCCATTTATCTACCAGTTCAAACTTTGCCCGCCTCTATCATTGATTTCAGGTTCTGCCCCAGTTCGTTGAGGTCTTTCGCTGCCTTTTCTGCCTGTTTTGCACCAGCTGCATTCTGCTGGACTGCCTGTTTTATATTTTCCATGGCAGAAGCTATCTGATTTATTCCAACAAGCTGCTGCTGGCTGGATGCAGCGACCTGGGTAGCTGCCTGTGCTGCTTCTGCATTAGTATCCGCAAGTATCCTGATAGACTCGCCTGCTTCAGTTGCCTGCTTCACACTTGCTTCAACTGCTTTGCTTACCTGCTCTGTTGCCATCACAGCCGCATTTGCAGCTTTCTGTACGTCGTTCAATATCTTTCGCACCTGTACTGTCGCCTGTTTTGACTGCTCGGCAAGGTTTTTGACCTCCGAAGCTACAACAGCAAATCCTTTTCCCTGTTCTCCTGCTTTTGCTGCCTCGATCGCCGCATTGACCGCTAAGAGGTTGGACTGCTCTGCTATATCATTCACAGTTGTTGTGATATCACCTATGGCCTGGGTCTGCTCGCTGAGTTTTACAATGCTCTGGGCAACAACTTCAGCCTGTCCTTTGATCCTTTTTATTGCTTCCATGTTCCCGGCAACAGCGGTTTTACCCTGCTGCGCAGCAGAAGCCGCTTTCTGAGCGCTCTCAGACACATTAATCGCTTTTTCACTTGAAAGTTGTGCAGCCTGTTTGAGTTCTATGGCAGTGGTGCTGGTCTGGGTCGAAGCAGTTGCAGCTTCAGTTGAACTGGATGCCAGCTGTGTGGTGGTTGCCAGGATCTCTGATGAAGAGGAAGTGAGCTGGCTAACTGCGCCGCGCAGTTGACCTGAGATAGAACGTGTAATATACAATCCAATGACAAGTCCAGCAATTAGAGCGATTATTGAACTTGCGATCATCAGTTGAGAAAGTCGTGAATTTGTAGTAGTAATTTCTGCATGAGAATCTACCTCTTTTTTCTCCAGCAGGACAATATATTTATCAATTGCATCCATTAATTCAAGCCTTACGGGTCTGATCTCATTAATACTGACATTAATAGCTTCGGCACGATTCCCAGAATTTGAAAGTGAGATGACTTTTTCCTGTTTTTTTATATACTCAGTCTGGAGGTTCGCAATATTCTGCAGGATGCCAAGACCTGCTTCATCATTTTCTAATAACTCAGATTGTTGCGCTTTTTTGACCACATCATCGAATTCCTGGCGGTTTAGATACAATGAATCCAGATATGATTTGGGATCATCCGTGTAAAGCAATAATCCCCGATAATCAGCTTTCTCTCCTTCAATAAAATATTTGAGTTTTTCAGCATTACGAATTTGCTCTATATTAACCTCAAGTAATTTGTCGTAATTCCTATCAACAACCGTGAGAGCATAATATCCTATACCAACTGCTATTATCATCAGTACCAATACAACGACGTATCCGCCGATTATTTTTTTACCTATTGTCATATTTATATCTCCTCATGAACTATGATCTTCTTATCAGAAAGTATCTTTTCGATATCAAGAACTGCCAGCCTTTCTTTCGTAACTCCTCTTATGTACTCGGCTCGAATACCTGTGAATGTAGGAAGAGGTGGTTGAATTTCAGTAAGCGGGATCGAATGCACTTCGAGAACGACATCCGCAAGAATACCAAACTCCATCCTGCCATTTTGAACGATAATGGCTCGATTCGTGTCATCTAGCCCGTTTTCAGGAAGATCAAAAAATTTCCTTAAGTCGATGACTGGAAGTATTTTTCCACGCACATTAATTATGCCAAGAACAAATGGTGGCGTGCAGGGTACAGGTGTGAGTTCTTTCAGTGGATAAACCTCACGAACATAACTTGATTCGATCCCATAATTTTCATGTGATAGTTTAAATTCCACCACTTCGATAGATTCATCCTTCACCTTCTTTTCTTCAGGCTGCTTTGCAAGCGCCACAGCTCTTGCTTTAAGGATCCTGTCCTTTTCGGATATTTGAGGTGCATATCCCGATTCAACTGCAATTTCAGTCATTGTGCTCATGCCATCTCCCTTCTTCCTTTTATTGAAGTTATGATCTCAGATAGCCTGCCAGCCGTAACCCCCTCAGATCCGGGAAGAATTTCATCCTGCCTGAACCTTTTCACGAGCATAAGAGCATTTTCAAACGATTTTTCTGATTCCCTGAATTTCCCCTGCAATTTGTTCAGATTCCCCAGACCAAAATGAGCAAGCACAAAATCCTGATCAAGGTAAAGCGCTCGCTTAAGAGACTTCATTGCTTCTTCAACTTGCCCCAGTTCCTGTAATATCGTGGCTCGAAGATAATGGCATCCCGGAGACAAATTGTCAGCAGCTATGGCTTTTTCACACCACTTTAGTGCTTCAGCCAATATTCCCTGGTTTGCATAAGCTCGTGCCAGAAGGGTCTTTGCTTTCGTATCATTGTCCAGAGATGCCAGTGAGCCTATTTTTTCAACTACCTGGGCATATCTGCCCTTCTCATAAAGTATTAATGCTTCTTCGTAGGGTTGTTCTTCCGTTTGCTCAGGCTCTTTTCCTCTGATATCATAAGGAGAAATAACCATTGGAGGTTCGTAGACAATATCAATTGGGTGTGGATGTATGCCTTTTATTAACTCTGGCTTCGGGCGGGAAGTGAGCTCTATCTGGATAAGATCTTCTTTCATGTGGGACTCGAAACCGCCTTTTTTATAGATGCTAACACCCTGAAAATCGATCGTTTCAAACATTGAAAAAAGAACATGAGACCTTTCAACAGGGCTGACTATAAGCTGTCCTCCCTCCACCAGAGATTGATAAAGATTTTGAATAACTTTCTTTGTGAGCTCTGGAAAAAAATACATCAGTACATTGCGGCAAAAGATAATATCCATAGCATTCGTGTTGTTCAGAAGAGATGGATAGGTATCTTCTGCCAGATTATGATATGAAAATGTTACCATTTTTTTTATAACCGGTGATATCTCAAACCCACTTTTAATTTTCTTGAAATATTTCCTGATCCAGCCCTGAGTTTCACGGAATGACCATTCACTATATATGCCATCTGAGGCTTTTTGAAGAAAACGGGGGTTAATGTCTGTAGCTAAAATAGTAATATTCCAGTCCGCAAGATCAGGGATCATTTTATTGAGCAATATTGCAATGGAATAAGCTTCTTCGCCTGTGGAACAACCTGCACTCCATATCCTAATGTATTTCTCTTTATTACTTCGCAGGCGGATCAGGTCAGGAAGGATCTTCTCTTCGAGAACCTCAAAGCTTCTCTTGTCCCTGAAGAAATAGGTCTCACCTACAGTAAAATTACTCGCCAGGATCTCGATCTGTTTTTTTGTCAGCGGTGATGTAATGAGCCACTGGATGCATGAGCCTGTATCCTTAAAACCAAATTCTTCTGCCGCAGAACTGATCCCGCGTTCAAGATCACAAAAGCGCTCTTTCGGAAAGTTCATCCCGATCCTGAAGCCCACAAAATCTCTGAGCAAAGAAAGCTGATCATCTGGAATAGCACAGATCATAGTCCACCTCCGTGAGGTTCTTTTATGGCATCATCCAGCGATCCTACTTCTTTAAAAGAAAGCAGGGTATCAAGGTCGAGAACAAGATTTATTCCATTTTCCAGCTTTATCATGCCTTTGACATACTCAGCGCCAGGAATGACCTCCTGTGCCTCAACGACATCATGTTCGGAATATTCAATAACTCCACTGACCGTGTCTACAAGAAGTGCAAAATTATGGTTTGAGGCCTGTGCAATTATTAACTGATCACTAAGGTTGATCTCCCGTTCAGGTAAACCAAAACGTTTTCTTATATTAATAACAGGAATTATTCGCCCCTGTACATTGATTATACCCTGGACGATATCTGGTACTTTCGGAAGAGGAGTGATCTCGACCACACGGACAATTCTTTCAACAGTAGCAAGAGGCAGTGCATACCTGCGCTCATCTATAGAAAAAACTACGATTTGATCGGATTTTTTCGGATTTATGAATGAATTACACTTTGCGTCTGTTGACATTTCGACCAACCATTTTACCCATTCCGTTTTTTCAATATAGATTGAATCTTATTATTATTACTATGATAATTATTATGAAGATATATATAGATTATCTATTGAATCAAGATAATATTAAAAATCTAAGAGAAAGTTGGAAGAGCACTCTTATCTTCAAAAGTCTTTCATTATCAATTTCTCTATATCTTTCAACTCAAATAATGTCAGGTCAGGTTCTTTTATTATCTGTTTGAAAGATCTTGCGAATATTATGTAATGCTCAATTCGTTCTTCATTGTTCCATTGCACGAATTTTGCTTTTTCCTTAAGCTCTGCCAGGATTTGTCTTGCATTGACTTTTTTCTGCCACTTGCATTCGGCAAATAGGATTTCCTTTGTCTTCTCGTTGATCGATACAAGGTCAATTTCGGCGATTTTCCTCACGTTTGTTTCCGTATCCCTGTATGCTCCCCACCATTTTCCCACATTTGTGGAATTTATCTGATTCGCTAGTTTGAGCGTTTCCATGCAAACAATTTCAAATTGTTTTCCAATATATGAATTGAAATTCTCCTTAAAATTTCGCTCAAAACCGTCAAATATGAATGAATCAAGGTCTTTTGAGAATGGGTAAATGAAGCGGAACCAGAATTTGAAGTAATTATCTTTTAAGAAATAAATAGTATTTCTGCTTTTTTCCTCTGAAGTTATCGGTTTTATCAATTCTATCAGGTCCAGCTCTTCCAGGGTGTTCAAATATCTCGTCAGTGATGTTCTTTCAACCCCAAGGGCATTTGAAAGTTCGTTCAAAGTATTCTTGCCAGCAGATATTTCTTTTAATATTGAGAAATATGTTTTTGGCTCTCTTAACTCTTCTTTAAGTATTATGTCCGTTTCCTGGTAAAGCAGGGAACCCCTTGTTGCTATTGCTGTCTTTGCATTTTCATATACGGTTTGGCTGCCGTCGAATTCAAGAATATACAAAGGTATTCCCCCGGTTATTGAATAAAACTCGACAAGCTTTTCAAATTCTACTTTCGGGAAGAATTTAACAAACTCTGCAAACGGGAGAGGGTCTACCTTCCACTGTCCGGTTCTTCTTCCATAGAGAGGACTTTTTCTTCCGAGAACTTCGGTTTCCATTGCCCCAATGCTTGAGCCGCACAGGATCATGTGAAAACCCGCTGACGAAAAGTGAGTATCCCAATATTTCTGAAGGATCGAAGGAATCGCTTTATTTGCATCGACCAGATATGGAAATTCATCAATGACAAGGATCAAATCTGATACATCCTTTTCTTTAAGGTATTCTGCGATCTGCCTGAACTGCGAAAATGGATTGACTTTAAGGGCGCTATCTTTGAAGTGTTCGGCAATTTCGACTGAAAATGACCCTATCAACTCCTTTTCCACTTCTTGTGTTGAATGAAGATATATTGCTTTTTTGTTCTTTATGAATTGCTTGATAAGCTCAGATTTGCCAACTCTTCTTCTCCCATAAAGCACTACAAAAGAAGCAGGCTTTTTTATCTGGTTTTCAAGAAATTCCAGTTCTTTTTTCCGGTTGATAAATTGTATGAACTTGTTCATAATGACCATATTCATACAAAACCATATAAAGGTTTCATATCCAAACTCGCCCAGGAATATCCGGTCATAATATTCAGGACACTACCTATACTTCATCTATCTTCTGTGCAGCCACAAATGCTTTTCTTGCATCATCGACCCGCCTTTCAATGAGACATATCTCACCGCACTCACGAAGCATCTCTTTTGTAGGAGTCTTGCCAGCTAATTCATATGCTTCCAGACCCTGAGTTATATCCCCTTCGCACAGGCACACATCTGCGCACTCGATAAGTTCTTCCACAGTAGGTTTACCACCTCCAAGCTTGTAGGCTTCCATGCCATGTGACAGCTGACCATTACTGAGGCATATTTTTCCACACGCGATGAGTAACTCTGCCTGCGGAGCCTTTCCTGCAAGTTTGTATGCTTCCAGGCCTGAAGTTAGATTGCCATTTATCAGGTACTCTGTCCCGATACTTACCAGCTTTTCAGCCGGAAGAGGTTCCCCGATAAGCTTTGCCGCATCAACGGCAGAGTAGATACGTCCCTCATCAAGATATTTTTCTATATACCTGGTGATGATCTCTGGCGTAAGTTCTATTCCTGCTGCCTTTGAGCCTTTTAACGCTCTGGAAACCCACCCGTTCTCGAGATATTTATGGATATAGTTTTTGAGTTCTTCTTTTGATAACGGCACGCCTGCGACTTTAGATGTATCTATGGCTTCAGGCATCTTCCCTTCTTCAAGGCATTTTTTAATGTATGCAATAACTTTTTCTTCGGCCATTTTCCACAGACGATGAGGTGTCAAACATATATAAATATCATGCCAAACAGATAATGTATTATGGTTAAAATAGAAAAAAAATGCCTTGAAGCAGATGAAGAAGATATCCTGCCGCTAAAATTCATAGGAGTACAGCAGTTAGAGGTCATAGCGTGACACGTCTCCTTCCAATTTCTGGATAAGAAGGGAGAACAAATTGATACAATCAGATAATTCTAGAATCATAATAAAAACCAACATATCCAAAATATTGCAGAATGCAGGAACTTCAGCCAAGATCATTCTTTTTGGCTCAAGATCAAGAGAGGAATTTACAAAATTCAGCGATTACGATATTCTATTGATAATCGATCGAACAATCGAAATCCGGGAAAAAATGAATTTATCTAAGAAGATAAGGGAATATCTTGCAAAATCTGGAATTGATATAGATGTAATAATAAAATCAGATGAAGAAGTCCAATTCTTAAGAGATAAACCAGGAAGTATCGTGAGAAATGCATTGAAAGAGGGGGTTGCTTTATGAATGATGATTATGTCAAAAAATGGGTAATGAAAGCGATCAATGATATTAATGTCGCTAAACATGAATTAGCACAATCTGAAAGTGAAATGGTCACGGATGCGATATGTTTTCACTGTCAGCAGTCGGTTGAAAAATTCTTGAAAGCTTATCTTATCCTGAAAAAGATCGAAATAGGAAAAACACATAATCTGGAATTTATATTGGAACTATGCAAAAAACAAGACCTTGATTTTGAGAGTTTAGATGTTGGAAATCTTTCATTTTATGCTGTAGCTGTAAGATATCCTGATGAATTTCATGTGCCTTCTGTGCAGGAATCCAAAGAAAGTTATAGAATAGCATCTATGGTCAGGGATTTTATTTTAAGAAAGTTAGAATTAGATCGCGATATTTAAAAAAGAAGGGAGAAGGTATAATACTTCTTCTGTGGGTGGGTGATTTTATGTAAAACACCGCCATCGGCGGCGCCTCACCGGGGTCTGGGGTCGCAACCCCAGCGCCGTTAAGGTAATATTAATCGAAAGTGTTAATTATACGCTTATCTGCGGTTTCATTTCATTATTTACCATAGTCTATGCGATCTTCCTAATAATCTCATCCACCATCTCACTTGACTTCGCATTCCCTCCCATGTCATAGGTAACCTTCTTACCCTCTGAAATAACTTTTTCCGTCGCTGTGAAAATCGCTTTTGAGTTCTCAAACTCACCCAGATAATCAAGCAGCCACGCTCCAGCAAGCACTGTAGCCACAGGATTTACCTTATCCAGACCCGCGTATTTTGGCGCAGAGCCATGGGCAGGTTCGAACATGGCATAACAGTCACCAATATTTGCAGAATAGATGAGCCCGATACTTCCCACAAGCGCTGAGCACTCTTCGCTCAGGATATCCATGAATAGATTAGTCGAGAGAAGTATTTTGTTGTTGAATATCTGCGGGTTCTTTATAAGCTGCTGCGCGATATTATCGATATGGTATTCCTCAAGCTCGATGTTGGGATAATCCTTCTTGACTTTATCCACTTCCTCAAGGAAAGTCCCGCAGGTCTGTTTGAGAATGTTGCTCTTATGTATCGCAACCACGGATTTCCATTCCCTTCGCGCCGCTTCTTCAAATGCGTAACGTGCTACGTTCCTGCATGCTGGTCGCGTTATCTTTCTGATCGCTATATAAACATCATCTGTCAACTGCACTTCCTTCCCGAAATACAGCCCTTCAGTGCCCTCCCTCACACACACAAAATCAACATCTCCAAGCGGTTTCTGGGTGTTCGGGAATGATTTAATCGGCCTCACATTGGCGTACAGGTTGAACTTCTGCCGGATGGATACTGCCACACTTCTCGGTGACCCTGCGCCTCCAGGGGTCGTGGTCGGACCTTTAAACCCTGCATCACTGTTTTCCAGTGCATCCCAGGTCTCGGGAGGTATCAGAGAATCTCCACCGTTTTTTTCCCACCATTGCGCACCTGCTTCGCACATGATAAATTCAACATTCGTACCTGCGGCTTCAACTACCCTCAGCATGCTGCTAACAAGCTCAGGACCTACGCCGTCACCTTTTATAACTGCTGCAATTTTACTCATGATTATCTTCTCTTTTATTATCTTCTCTTTTGTCCCTCTTCAATCCGAACCATTATTAAGATTACCTTTAGTAGCATCAATAGTAGCAATCAAAATCATTGTGTTGTGCATACATAGTATTGTTTGTAAGGCGGGCGGTACCCTTTTATAACCACCACCATAACCCAATATCACCACAAAAGTAACCTCTTAAGGTTACGACCACCCCCCTTACCTTATTTTCTATCCTGATACATCTTTAAAGAGATAAGAGAAAGTGCTGTAGCAGGTATGTCACCCCAATTCCCATGTTCCTGTCTTCCCAGAAGCCATTTGATAGATATAGCAATATCCTCTTCTCCCGCAAGTATCAAAGCCTGTATCGCAAGGTTGCTGGTAGCTGTATATGTCCATCCCCCAGATTCCCTTTTTGACAATATCCAGCCTGCACGGTCTATTATGAAATCCAGATACTTTTCCTTATCCTGTTTTAACAGAGCAGTAATAATAAGAGATGTTGTTCCTGTATGTTCCCATTTTTTCCCGTAATTGCTCACCAGCCATTCGCACCCTGACTCGTTTTTAATCCCGGTATCTCCCAATGCTATCAGTGCGTATGATGTTTCGATCTCGCTATTGCCCCAGTTCCCGTCCTTTTGCTGCCCCAGTATCCAGTTCACAGGCTCATCTGCTATTATCCCGCATCCAACAAGCGCACTGCATGCTCTTGCAGTATCAAGTAGAGGCTTATCTGTCTCCCAGAACTCACCTTTTTTCTTTGTGAGCAATATTCCCATAAGGTGAACGGTTTTCTCACCCCATAATGATAATGCCTGAATGGAACGAGAAAGGTCTTTTATTTCAGTGATATCCTGGTTTTTTAACCACGCGATCCCGGATGATACGGATTTATTTGCAGATATATAAATATCATTTTCATCCATATTGATCATTATTGCTCATTACTGGGCTTCAGAAATGCCTGCACCTATCTTTTTCAAGTCATCAAAGAATCCAGGGTAGGAAATACTGACCGATTCAACCGTATCTATGGTCGTCCCTCCTGCAACCATACCTGCCACAGCAAGCGCCATAACGATCCTGTGATCGTCCCAGCCGTGCACCTGTGCTCCTTTGATCGTCCCGCCCCTAATGATCAACCTGTCTTTTTCCTCTTTTATGTCCACTCCCATCTTTTTTAGCTCCACTGTCATGGCATGGAGCCTGTCAGTTTCCTTGTATCTGACATGTTCTGCATTCTCAATGACCATAGTGCCTCTTGATGCTGCGCCAAGCACAGCCAGTGTGGGAACAAGATCAGGCGTCTTTCCGACATCCACCTTGATGCCCAATAGATCGCTCTTGATCGCCCTGACCTCTCCTTTTTTCTCATCCCATGATATGTTTGCTCCCATTTTTTTCAGGATTTCGATAAGCACTGAATCTCCCTGCTCTGTAGGGTACATATTCTTTATGGTAACGTCTCCGCACAGGGCTCCTGCTGCCATCATGTACGATGCTGATGAGAAATCCCCGGGAACATTATAAGATTTCAGGTTGTATTCCTGTTGAGGTGGAATGGTAAAGGCGTTTTGACCATCTTCGATGATCCTTGCACCTGCATCTTTGAGCATGTCTATTGTGATATTCACATACGGTCTTGATTTTAATTCACCTTTTATCATCACTTTTGTTTCATTCTTTGCAAATGGACAGGCAATAAGAAGTGCAGAAATGAATTGTGAACTGATCGAACCGTCAATATATACGCGTCCCCCTCTCATCTTTCCTCTAACAACTATTGGAGCTATACCATTGTTGCGTGTTGAGAACGCTTCAGCGCCAAGATCGTTCAGGGCATTGAGCAAAGGAGTGTTCGGTCGAGTCCTGATGCTTGCATCTCCGGTGAGAACTGTTGCGCCTTCTGCCAGTGATGCGACTGCACTCATAATACGCAGTGTTGTGCCTGAATTTGCCACATCCAGTACATTTTCAGGCGTTTTAAGTTTACCATCAAATCCTTTGATAACAAGTGAATCTTTCTTCTGCTCCACCACTGCTCCAAAAGCCTCTGAGGCTCTTATTGTGGCTTTTGTATCTTCCGAAATAAGAGGATTATTTACGGTCGCCTTCTTTGATAGTGCGGCTATAGCAATGGCTCTGTGGGTATAACTTTTAGAAGGCGGGGCATTTACGGTGCCTTTTACTTCAGATCTCTGTACAGTAAGCTTCATGCGTAGATGCATAATGACGATGCAACTATTTATTGATGCTGTTGGGCAATATTGCAAAAAAGATCAATATAAAAGTTAAAAATAAAAATACAATTATAATATATAGGATCGAAAACCATCTATCTTCAAAATGGATAACATCTCTCCATGTAATTTTATTTGCTTCGTTCCATTCTTTTTTTATATTGTCAAATGATATCCCATTGGGTTGATTCTGGTAAACTTTCTCTATAAAACATAGAAAATTTGAACCTTCAGGAAATTTCGATAAATTCTCTTCATCAGGGCATCTTGATGACCCGCAAACAAATCGTTTCTTGCAAAATATGGGGCGAGCAGTGTTTTGAGAATATACCTTCTTGCCCATGATCAAACTTATATTATCTCTAAAACATGGAAAATTTGAACCCTCAGGAAATTTCGATAAATCCCCTTCATCCGGGCATCTCAATGATCCGCAATCAAAACGTTTCTTACAAAAAATGGGGCGAATAGTGTTTTGAGAATTATCCTTCGTGCCCATGATTATACTTATATCATTATAATATATATAATCTACCCCCATAAATCTATATGGCTTAATTTAGTAATGAAACAATTGGTTTAATACCTATTTGGTAAATATACAATTGGAGATTTCATATGAACAAAACAATAATAACCCTTGATGAAAATGACATGCCGAAAAAATGGTACAACATTTTACCAGATATGCCAACACCGGTCTCCCCACCACTTCATCCAGGGACAAAAGAGCCAATCGGTCCAAAAGACCTCGCCCCCCTTTTCCCTATGGAGTTAATAAAACAGGAGGTCAGCCAGGACAGGTTCATCACAATTCCTGATGAAATAAGGGATATCTATGCACTCTGGCGCCCATCTCCACTTTACAGGGCACATCGTCTTGAAAAAGAGCTCAAGACACCTGCAAAGATCTATTATAAATACGAAGGAGTAAGTCCTGCAGGAAGCCATAAGCCAAATACAGCAATCGCACAGGCATATTATAATATGAAAGAAGGGATTGAACGGCTGGCCACAGAAACAGGCGCTGGTCAGTGGGGCAGCGCTCTTGCGCTTGCTACCACGTTATTTAAACTCAAATGTACTGTCTATATGGTAAAAATAAGCTTCCAGCAAAAGCCTTATCGTAAATCTCTTATGCAGCTATGGGGGGCAGATGTCATTCCTTCACCAAGCAGCAGCACGAATGCTGGAAAGAAGATATTATCAAAAGACCCGAATTCACCCGGCAGCCTGGGAATTGCGATTAGCGAGGCAGTAGAGGATGCTGCAACCCATGAAAATACGCACTACTCTCTTGGCAGTGTCCTGAACCATGTAATGCTCCACCAGACCGTGATCGGTCAGGAAGCAAAAGAACAGTTAGCCAGTGTTGAGGATTATCCCGACATTATCATCGCAAGCGTCGGCGGTGGAAGCAATTTTGCGGGCATAAGCTTCCCATTCCTCATGGACAAGCTTTCTGGCAAAAAGGATATGGAAGTGATCGGCGTTGAACCAACTGCGTGCCCCAGCCTCACTGGTGGCGAATTCAGGTATGATTTCGGTGATGCGGTGGGATTAACACCACTTCTTAAGATGTTCACAATGGGACATGATTTCGTGCCAGCTGCAATTCATGCAGGAGGTCTGCGGTATCATGGCGACTCTCCTATCGTGAGCCAGCTTTACGCAGATAAATTGATAAAAGCAGTAGCGTATAACCAGATAGAAGTCTTTAAGGCAGGCGTGACATTCGCACGGTGTGAGGGCATAGTCCCTGCTCCTGAATCTTCTCATGCCATTAAATGCGCAATAGATAAGGCGATCGAGTGTAAGAAGACCGGTGAACAAAAGACCATACTCTTTAACCTGAGCGGTCACGGTCACTTTGACATGTCTTCATACGATAGTTATTTCAGTGGTGAAATGAAAGATATAGTGTGAGCTGGATCGAGAAAATATTCGGGAAAAAAGTGCCAGACCCTATCGAAATAAGGTTTGATGAGCTCCCGAAATGGCTTTCATCAAGCAGGGACAGATTATCTCATGGCAAGCACGCAGAATCAGTCTATTCTGATATCAGGGACGCACTTGTTGCTATTGAAAAAAGCGCATCAGAGCTTGAAAAAACAGATCCTGAAGGGAGATTCCATCTAAAGATGGTAAAGATCGCTATAAGTAACAGGGATAACATGGTCAAACAGGTCAGGCTGCTCTTGACCAATATCAATATACCGAAAACAACAGACATAAAGACCGTTATTGAGTTCCATGAAAACGGTATCCAGACACTTACAATGTGCCTTGAGAACATGATGAAAAGTTATCAATACACTAAACTGGTTTTTTTTCAAGATTCAAAAAATGTGATCGCAAAAGTGAATGAACTTGGAAGGCTTTTGAACCAGCTTATCGAACCCATAGGAGGCAATAAAAATGTTCTTGTTGCTTATGATAATGCTGAAAGATCAGTTCTGAATATTACTGGCACAGTCTCTCGAATTGAAGATCAGAAAAAAATAATATCAGAACTTGAGAAGAAAGTAGATTATATAAAAAAGAATATTGAACTTGATAAAGAGAATCTGGTGCGGATTTCAGGAAGCGAAGAATGGAAACAATATTTAAACTGCAAGAATGAACTTGTCGAACTTGAAAATATTGCAAAAGACGCGGAATCTGACATCATCACTCTTCTTGTTCCTTTGAACAAACCCCTTCAGCGGCTCAAACAGTTGAACGATTCAAAGAAATACGAACTCTCACCTGATTTCAAGAAAGAGCTTCAATCATTTCTGACTGATCCGAAATCCACATCTTCAGAGTTTCTTATTGATGTTCAAAACATTGTCCAGAAAGACACAATAGCTTTTAATCCGGAAAAACGCGAAAAGATCCTTGAACAGATTATGTATTCTGTATCAAAGATCGGGGATTTCATGAAAGAATATCAGACTATCGCATCCAGGATCATTGCAAAAAAAGAGGGGATAGCAAAAATGAACATTGTCATTGAGGAATCTGACATAAGTGAAAGGATCTCTATGCTGCAGGAGGATCTGGCGTCTGTTGAAAAAGAACTTGAGTTATCAAAAAAACTTCTTGTTTCTCTTGAAGAAAGTATTACCCTTGAAAAAAACAAATTGCAGCAGACGGTATATTCTATAGACAATAGGAAGAAAATAGTATTCTAATCCTGAAGATTCTCATTTACATATTCAACTGCATTTCTAAATATCGCCATGCCTGCGCCTTCTTCAGGTAATTCTTCCCGCGTCCATGAAGGATGATTTGTCCTGTGCATGAAGGCTTCAGGGTGCGGCATCATTCCGAATACCCTGCCAGTTTCATCACATATAGCTGCAACGTTCTCAATAGACCCGTTGGGATTATGAGGATATCCCGCAGGATTTCCGTTCATATCAACATACTGAAATACGATATGGCGGTTCTTTTTAAGCCTTTCAAGCACCTGTGTATCTTTGACCACGAATTTACCTTCACCGTGGCGCACCGGAAGATAGATGCTCTCTATACCTTTCGTGAATACGCATTTTGATACCTTACTGGTTTTCATATGAACCCACCTGTCCTCGAACCTTCCCGAATCATTAAATGTTAGAGTTACATCCTGCCTGGAATAATCACTGCCAAAAGCAGGCAATAATCCCATCTTCACCATAACCTGGAAGCCATTGCAGATGCCTATTATCAATTTTCCATCTTCTATGAATTTTTGAACCTGTTCTCCCAGATTATACCTTATCATATTGGCAAGCACCTTGCCTGAAGCTATATCGTCCCCAAAAGAGAATCCTCCAGGAAGCGCAAGAATATGGAAATCAGAAAGTTTCACTTTGCCATTGAGAAGATCAGTGAGATGTATCCTTTCTGCATTAGCTCCTGCATGATTGAAAGCGTGCTGCGTTTCAATATCGCAATTAATACCATAGCCAGTAAGGACGAGAACTTTAGATGTCATTTTTTCTAAATGCAGTCAAGCCTTACATTCATTTCAGTTCCCCTTTAATCTCGATGAGTTCTGGCATCAATACTTGTTTTAGCCAGGCTGGGATCTTTTCAGCGGTCATAAGTCATACTTGAATAGCATGATATTTAGCTTTTTTGACAATAAAATTTTTTGTAGAATCACGAAATAAAAAAATATAAATAGTAGTATTGTCAAATACCTTCATATGAAAGTGATTTTCAGAATTATTGGCTCTGAAGAAGACCTTGAAGATACAGAGGGAAATGAAGAAAATGTACATTTTTGTTTCAGACCGTCTGAAAAAAACATTCTTTCACTTGTGAAACGAAGTCCGAAATTAAAGAGGATACAGCTGCCTTCTTCATATCAAAAGACCATTTCAAATACCACAAAAGCTTTCCTTAAAATGAGGAACATTAAATTAATGGTGGGGGATATCTGGGGTCACAGAACTGATATAGATAGATTCGCTGAAATCGATGTTTAGGTCAAGTTCTCTTTGAAGCAATAAGGACTATCAACTGTTCGTACATATATTTAGCATGGCGTTCCTCTTCCACAGAATAGCCAAGATCCATCATATTTGACTTTATTTCATCAACCCCGGAAAGCGAAGATACAAGCATCAATATTTTTCCACTCTTTGCCAGACATCTTTGAGAATCTTTGAGAAATCGAAATATCACCTGCCTTCCGTCGATTCCTCCATCAAGCGCAGCATTCAACCATCCCTTTTGCCTCTCCCAAACTTGCGTTGGAAGGTATGGGGGATTAAAAATAATAAGATCAAACCGCCCTTTGATACAACTTAACAGATCTCCTCGTATCGCTTCAACCCCATTTTCCTTTGTGCATTTAACAGCATGAGGATTAATATCAATACCTGTGACGGTTGCTTTTGTATTGGCTTGAATAACAGCAGAAATTATTCCACTTCCGCATCCTATTTCAAGTATATGTTCGGATCCTTTTATATTTGATAACGCTGCGTCTGCCAGTAAAAAAGAATCTTCAGAAGGCTCATAAACATATTCTGAAATGTTTATTGTAGCCTTCTTATACTGGATCCTCATTATATTTTCTTTCTGCCAGTAACAACCTCAGCATGACAGTCACTGCAGAATTTGGGCTGATGGCAGTCACTGCATATCTTTCCAATTAATACTTCTTTCTTATGAGTTATGAGCCAGTCTTTGGGATGCTCGTCGCTGTGACACGTCGCGCACAGATTCGGTTTTATCTGAGGTTCATGTTTCACATTCGGATGGCATTGATAACAGGCTATCTTGTTGTTGGTGACATGGTTCTTGTGAACGAAAGCAAAGTCGTCGTATTTATCCACTCGTTCCTTGATATTATGGCATGAATAACACTTGTTCTTGGGGACTATGTCACTTGCGCCAGATGATATCTCTGTATGGCATGTAAAACAATCATATCCGCGATCGATATGGGTATTATGGTTAAAGTTAGTATAATTATTATGCGTCTGTTTGGGTGGTCCATGGCACGACGGACATCCTGATATGGATGTGTTTCCTTTTACATCCCTGAAGTGGCATGTAAAACATGTCGCGGTCGTTACAACAATATGCCCCATGTCGCTCTGGATTATATTCGGATGGCACTGACTGCATGATGGGTCTGTGACCGATCTATGTTCACTCATACCTATCACAAGCATGGAATGGCAGCTTGTGCACGTCAATCCGATGCCTCTCTTGGGTTCAAGCAGATGGTTCTTATGGGTAAAATTCACGCCCAAATATTGAATACTTGATGAAAATATCCTTTGTTCATGACATACTAGACAATTATTATCCATGACCTTGGCGTACAAATTTCCAGAATATTCCTCAACTGTGGTCTCATAGCTATAAAATTGCATAAGTCCATTTAGTTTTCCTTTGAGATGTCCGATCAATCCCGGTTCATAATGACATTCCACACAGCGTACATCATTATGGGAGGAGGTTTTCCATGAATCATAATAGGGTCTCATGATATGGCAATTCTTTCCACAGAATGCCGGATTCTCGCTTATATCAAGCACCTTTTCAGTGATAACGACTGAAGCCAGTATAAGGACAATAAAGATGATCGCAAGGGGGACTTTATACCTGTGTAACCAGCTCTTAACAGCTGCTCTAAGTGATATTTTATCCATCTTTAATACCTACCTTTTTCTCATCAGGTATATTATAGCAATTATTGCAAATATCAAAATGATCCCAAACCCGGGAATATTCTGTTTGGTTGGTTCAACCTCTGAGGTCAAATGTTCTGATCTTTTTGCCAGGTCTATACCGGTTTGCAATTGCTTATCAAAATCTTTCAGATTGAATTGGTGCCATAATGATGGGATATTATCCATTACAGCCTGAGCTTTATCCAGGTCCATCTGTTCTGAAGTTAAATGCTTTCCAGCGGCTTTAGCTTCTGCGAGAGAGATTTTCGCCTTGAGAAGCTCATCCTGAAATTCCGCCTGTTTTTCAAGCGCTTTCTTTGCATCCTGTGGAACACTTGCTATTGCAATATTGTTTTTCTGATTATGGCATATACTGCAAAGCGGGATAAGCTCTGAAGCTTTCAGAACCTTGAAAGAATGGGTCTTATGACATGTGATGCACGAAGGAGCACTGGATTCTGCTCTTAATCTCTGGAAATGCATTGTGTTCTTAAAATGATCCATTTCCGCAGCATGGCATTTACCACATGTGTCCGGGATATTCTTGAAATATATAGAGCTGTTCACATCGTTTATTCCTTTCATTGATGCATGAGACTCAGCTTCATTATTGGTATCTGGATTTCCACCGTGGCAATCATCGCAGGTTACATAATATTTGGAATGGTCTGACTCTGACCACTGCTGGAAATTATCTGAAGCTGTTTTTCTAATAACATCTTCATGACATTCAAATGAACATGATATGTTTTTCAATGTATGGTTCATCCGTATTTCATTGAGCCGGGTTTGTTCCTCGGTAAAAGGAGATATCTTCTTATGGCAGTCCACGCAAGAATTGTTGAGATCAACTGAATTCGCCGCTCCAGCTGTGAACGCGAAAAGTACCATTATTATGCAGCTAAATGACAATCTTACAAAAAGCATTTTTTGGGTCTGAGTTTTTAAGAACATTTTTTAGTTCCACCGTTTTGTGGTTTCCATTATTATATTTACGATTGTATATTTCATAATTCCAGTATATCCAATCTTCAAGCCAGAACACAGTACCCGTTTTTCATTCAGGCAAGTTGGAGCATTCGATGATTTGATAGAATAAATACCTTACGTTTCCATGTGACCGTTACATTACATGTTGGTGAAATTAAGGTAATTGGATGAAATCAAACATCGATTCTGAATTTATCCCCATGGCAATCAATGTATTCTTGTCCTTATTCGGCCCCGAAGAATAAAAATGAAAATTTTTATAAAACA
>JAUSDC010000199.1 GCA_030650845.1 Candidatus Methanoperedens sp. | reverse complement strand
TAAATTGTATAAAAGAACGAACTCTGTTATGGAATGGTTATCCAATCGTTCATGCCTCCGTTATAATCATTTTTGATACCACCGAAACAGTCGATCCCATCGACTGATATGATTATAATATGTATTATTAAACCTGTCGGTATTTGATTTATTGTTCCGTAAATCCTTTGATACTTACGCTGTCACTTCATTCAGGCTAAGTTCTCCTGCTGCGACCGGGTGAACAAGTAAAGCACATTCGTGGAATTTCTTCATCATCAAGTCCATTTTTTCAGAGACTTCAGGAGTATAGTAGGGTTCGCCGCATTCGTTACATATATACGCTGGAACATCTCTAATTGAAAGCACCTCAGCCCCCACTTTTACCACGAATTCTGTATTTCCTTTAATCAATTTACCTTTACAAAAGCTGCATCTATCAGGTTTCATTCTTTATCCCTCCTTATTCTGTAGTATCTTCAGTAGATATGTTTCTCTGGAACATTCGAATTCTTGCATGATTTGAAATGATGAATTTATTTGTTGCAAACAATTCTCTAAGGTAATTATAATTTAAACCCATTATTTTTCATTCTCCTATCACTTTCTTTTAGGATTAGTACATCACGGTTCATAACCTTATTTGATGCAAAACAGTAAATCGCATTCGGAATTCTGTCATAATTCCCCAGGAACAAGCACAGCGGGTCGTTCATCCCCAGCATGGCGCAGTATCTCGTAATATACCCATCCTCCTTTCGATAATTGTAATACAGCGGCTCAGTCCCAGCGATCTCCCTGTCCTGGAATGGTTCAGTCAAAAGGGTTACGCCCCTTTATGACGTATAGGGGTTCTTTCAGAACCCCATGGTTCGATAAAACTTTCATAAAGTTTTTCATACTGGAAAGCCAGTCCCTTGAAGGAAGGATATTGTCAGAATCTATAAGAGCAATGATCTCATTTTTCGCATGTTTCACACCCGCAGCTTTGCCTTCTTCACCTGTTTTAAGAGGATTTGGATAGATCTTATCAGTGTATTTTTGCGCTATTTCAAGAGTTCTGTCGGTTGAGCCGCCATCTGCGATGATGATCTCGATATCTCCTTTGTAGTCCTGGTTTTTGATGGAATCGAGGCAGGATGCCAGGGTTTTTGCGGAGTTGTAGGTGGGGGTTATGATGGATATGGAGGGGTAGCGGTTATTTGAAATATGATGTGTTTGTTCGGTAATAGGATTATGCCTCCGGGGGATCTGAATTGAATGTATCTGCGGTCTATTGTTTCTTAATATTGTCATTTG
>JAUSDC010000198.1 GCA_030650845.1 Candidatus Methanoperedens sp. | reverse complement strand
TAAATTGTATAAAAGAACGAACTCTGTTATGGAATGGTTATCCAATCGTTCATGCCTCCGTTATAATCATTTTTGATACCACCGAAACAGTCGATCCCATCGACTGATATGATTATAATATGTATTATTAAACCTGTCGGTGTTTGATTTGTTTGTTTTGTCGATTTAGTTAGGGATCAGAAATGCACCGGATAGCTCGAGTATTAAAGTTGTGTGGGGATAGATTGGCGCCACAATTTTATATTTAGTAAGTGAATGCTTTCATGATTCTTGTACGATCTTCTCGCGGATCCATGAATTGATCAATTTATCATAGCTCTGCCCTTTTTTCTGGGCGATCTTCTTAAGCTTTTCTGATATGTCCGTATCTATTTCAAGAAATATCCTGCGCTTATCAAGACTTACCTCGATTTCAACTGGCTCTGTCTCCTCTAAATGATCAGCAAAACTATGAGTGTCCCAGTAATCTGCAGCTTCTTCTAAGGTTTTGAAGTCTGGAATTTTTAATTTTGTCATAGCTTTGAAAACATTAATTTTTCCTTATCATCCATTTCTCGCGCACTTATTATTAATGCTTCGTTGTTTTTCTTAAAAATGAAGACAATAAACATCAGACGCTGTCCATATGTTCTTCCAAATGCATAATATACATTATCCTTAATATAATTTCCTTTAGGCCCACGTCGAAACTTTGGTTTATTTTTAAAAACTTCTTCCACCTCAGTTTTGGAAACATGATGTTTTTTGGTTATTTTCTCAATAATAAGATCTAACCAGATTATTTTGATAATTTTTATTTTCATCACCTGCTCATACATGTTATCCCTGCTCAGGAAATGGTATTATCGGAATCTACAGCGGGTCGTTCATCCCCAGCATGGCGCAGTATCTTGTGCTATACCCATCCTCCCCTCGATAATTATAAAGCAGCGGCTCCACGCCCGCGATCTCCCTGTCCTGGAATGGCTCAGTCAAAAGGGTTACGCCCCTTTATGACGTATAGGGGTATGGCGCATACCCCTTCATTTGATAAACCTTTCTAAAGGTTTTTGATAAAACTTTCTTAAAGTTTTTCATACGGGAAAGCCAGTCCCTTGAAGGAAGGATATTGTCAGAATCAATGAGAGCGATGATCTCATTTTTCGCATGTTTCACACCCGCAGCTTTGCCTGCTTCGCCTGTTTTAAGAGGATTTGGATAGATCTTATCAGTGTATTTCCGGGCTATTTCAAGAGTGCTGTCGGTTGAGCCGCCGTCTGCGATTATGATTTCTATATCTCCATGGTAGTCCTGGTTTTTGATGGAATCAAGGCAGGATGTCAGGGTTTTAGCGGAGTTGTATGTGGGGGTTATGTTGGAGATGGAGGGGTTGCTCCGGGGGGTTTCATGTGGGCTTGATTTTGATACCATCGTTATGTCAGTCCCGTTCGCACTTTATGATTATTGAGATTATTAAGTTTATTATTAGTTCGTTGCTTTTTTCTCTGTGTTCTCTGAGAACTCTGTGGTTTTTTTCGAAATATTCTAGGAGACATGCTCGAAAATCTCATCGGGAAGCGCGAGGATTTAGGTTGCTCGGGGGAGCGCTTGAGCGCCGGATTTTTATAATGATTATGTGATTATATTTTTCTCTGGGTTTAATACTCAATCTCTTATCTATTTGCATCATCAAAAACACGCTCAGCTATCTCTACCATGCCTTTTATCACAGCAATTGCTCAATATAGCATGGCTGAGTAGTTATTAACTGCGGTCTTGATCTGACTGAAAATCGGAGTGCTAGAGGCTCTTGATGAATTATATAAGATAACGAACTCTGATATGGAATTGTTATCCAATCGTTCGCGCCTCCGTTATACTCATTTTTGATACCATCGATACAGTCGATCCCATCGACTGATATGATTATAATATGTATTATTAAACCTGTCGGTTTTGGTTTATTTGTTTTGTTGGTTTAGTTAGGGATCAGAACTGCTTCGTATAGCGCGAGGATTTGGGTTGCACGGGAATACGCAGGTGCCAAAGTTTTATATTTATTATGTGATTATATTCTTATGTAATCGGAACGAATGGAAGATGACATTGATAATATTACGGCTTCCAGACTGTTATGCCCTCAATTCGCTCAAAATCGCCATCATTTGTGGCGATATTATCAATATTCAGATATTCCATAGTCAATAGATGGAAGGCATCATTTGACAAAAGCAATTTTTTATGGGCTTTTCTGAGCAATGAAAAATCATTCAATGGAGTTTCAATTAAATTTAGATTGTTGATACTGAAGATATCTTCTACTTCAGAAATATCAACATCTCCAATTGATTCTGGTTTTCTCTTTACAAATTGTATAAAACCTTGGGGTTTAATGTGATAATCTCTGCAGATTTGCGCCTTAACGTAGTTAAATAAGACTTCAGAGATCACTATGTTATTGATAAAACCAATAATGTCTCCAGATTCAACTTTCTTCAAAAACTGGCCGGTAGTATTAAAATAAACAGAATCCCGTAGTAAAAAATAAGTAAATATGCTGGAATCAATAAAAACAAGTGATCCCCGCGGAATTTTTAAAAAGTTAGTCAATCCCTTCACCGTGCTTCGTGGCTTCGATGATTTCCTCAACAAAGGAGTGATCCTGGAATTCTTTAAGGTTTCCTGCTATTTTATCAACCTTTGATATTTTCGATTTTGAAACTCGAATTATGAGCACCTTCTCATTTTCTTCAAACATACCTTTGGTTTTTATTATCCCTTTATGGACAATACCCTGAAGAACTTGATTCATAAAAATCTCTCCAAATATAGTATTTTTATATGAGACATTATAGATAAAGATATCGAGTGTACTGCTTGTAGCATCAAATAAAATGCAACACCATGGCGCCGTATCGCGTAATATACCCATCCTCCTTCCGATAAGTGTAATAAAGCGGCTCAGTCCCTGCGATCTCCCTGTCCTGGAATGGTTCTATCATTCTGGAAAGCCAGTCCCTGAATGAAAGATATTGTCAGAATCTATAAGAGCGATGATCTCATTTTTCGCATGTTTCACACCCGCAGCTTTGCCTGATTCACCTGTTTTAAGAGGATTTGGATAGATCTTATCAGTGTATTTTTGAGCTATTTCAAGAGTGTTGTCGGTTGAGCAGCCGTCCGCGATGATGATCTCGATATCTCCCCTGTAGTCCTGGGTTTTAATGGAATCGAGGCAGGATGAAAGGGTTTTATCGGAGTTGTATGTGGGGATTATGATGGAGATGGAGGGGTTGCGGTTATTTGAAATCTGATCGGTTTTTTCTGT
>JAUSDC010000195.1 GCA_030650845.1 Candidatus Methanoperedens sp. | reverse complement strand
TCAGACCCCACATTCTTATTTACGACATTTACAGAATGAACGCCGCTGCACTCTTTATTCCCTATACTATAACTTGCGCCGTTTGGGCAGTCTGTCTTTACTGCTATTCCCGCAACATCTTCTCTCTTCAAGAATTTCTCCGCGCGTTCAAGATGATGCAGTACTACCTCAAGCGCTCTTCTGTTCTTATTCGATAACTTCATGCAGCCACCTCCGACAGGTCTTTGCAATCAGCCAGGATCTGTCTCTTTGCTGTAGCGAATGCCTCGTCCAACTTTCCCCAGGTGCTCCTTACTACAGGGTGCCACACAGTATTGATCTGGGTGTCTGGCTTCCAGTTGTCAAGTGCCCATTGAATAAACTCCCTGAGTTCATCAGGCGGCAAATCTCTCCATAATGGCATGACTCTTCAAACCCCCATTGTTGGATACGCCAGGCTAACCAGACTCTGTCCTTCTTCGTCGAGGTTGGCAATCTGCTTCGAAAAGCTAACGATTCGCTCGGACCTCTGAGGATCCCGCGCTTCTAAACGCTCAAAGATCTCAACATCACGCTCGATCATCTTCATGAGGTCGCAATTGAAGCAAGCCACACAGCGCTCACAGTAATCCTTAACTTCACCGGCGATCGCATGCTCTATTAGTATCTTCGCATGCTTTGGCGAGTGATATCCAATCGAGCCCTCAATAAGAGCAGCGACGAGCCAGTCCATTCCCTTCTTCTCGATAACACTGTTCAACTCAACTATATCCATAGTTACCTTCCTGCACCTAACGATGCACTTTTCTTATTCATCTTATTACACCTCTCAAATTACGAAAGTGAAAGGAAAGTTGGAAAGCATCGTGTGTAATGGATTCGCACATCTGCTTTCTCAAGCGTGCGAAGCCTGCCATAGTTTGTTCTGCCTTTACCACGATGCGAGCCTGCCTGTCAGAGACTACGCTGAGTGCTCTACTTGAAAGAAGGTTGTGATAATATGTAAAAAGGCTTCGGACGTGACCGCAGCGGAGTCCGGGAGATCGTTATTGAAGACGATTGGCGTTTTTCATGCTCGTAAAGGCAATGGGAAGCCAGAACGACCTCTTAAAACCTGAAAAGGCGCTGACCACTCTGAAATAGAAAAGGCAAAATACCAAAGGTGATATACCGTTAGACGAATGAAGAATCAAAAAATCTAGCAATTAAAGGTTATGTTGAAAATACATTAAAACATTATAAAACATTTAGGATGAATTACAAAATTCAGGAGGGTTATGCCACTTGTTAAAATAGAAATCCGGAAAGGAAAATCCAAAGAATATAAAAAAGCGTTACTGGACGGGGTTCATCAGGCTCTCGTACAATCAATAAAAATACCGGACTATGATCGGAAGCAGAGGCTTTATGAGCTTGATGCCGGGAATTTCGAAGCCCCGTCAAGCAAAACCGGTGACATTACAATAATCGAGATAACGATGTTTAAAGGCAGATCAATCGAAGCCAAGAGACACCTTTTTCAGGCAATAGTTAATAATCTTGCTAAGAATCCCGGTATAAAGGGTGATGATATTATAATCGTCCTGCATGAGCCACCTTTAGAGAACTGGGGCATCAGAGGTGGAAAGCCTGCCTCCGAGGTGGATATTGGATTCAGGATTGATGTTTGAAGAAAAGCACAATATAGATACTTACAATAGCATGAATCAAAAACAAGAAATTCTCAGCATGAACAACAGATTTGCTGACAGAATGAAGACCACCCGTAAGTCCTTCATCAGGGAGATATTGAAAGTTACACAACAACCGGAAGTGATATCATTTGCCGGTGGACTTCCGAATCCTGGTTTTTTCCCGGTGGAAGAAATTGCAAGAGCTTCGACAAAGGTTTTGGTGGAGGATGGCAGGAATGCTCTTCAATACAGTACGACTGAGGGATATTTACCTTTGAGAGAGTTCATTGCTGAAAGATATCTCAGGAAGAGCGGGTTAAAGATAGAACCTGATGAGATATTAATTACTAACGGTTCGCAACAGGGCATTGACTTAATTGGAAAGGTTTTTTTGAACAAAGCAGATAGAGTTGTTATCGAGAGACCTGGATACCTGGGAGCAATTCAGGCATTTTCTATATTCGAACCAAATTTTCAATCTGTTCCTCTTCTCGATGATGGAATAGACACTGATTTACTGGAAAAAACGTTGAGCGAAGATAACGCAAAGTTATTTTACACTGTTCCCAATTTCCAGAACCCATCCGGGATTACCTATTCCGGACAAAAAAGAAAAGATCTTGCCAATATTCTTGAAAAACATAATGTTGTCTGTGTTGAGGATAATGCATATGTTGAATTGAGATTTTCAGGGGAAGACTTGCCTTCTATCAGGAATTATTTAGATAATACAATTCTTTTGGGTTCGTTTTCGAAAATAATCTCTCCAGGATTGAGGATTGGATGGATATGCGCCGGAAAAGAAATAATGGAGAAATTGATTGTCGCAAAGCAAGCTGCCGACTTGCATTCGAATTACCTTTCACAGAGGATTGTTCACCAGTACCTGATGGATAATGATATAGATGAACACATTCTGAAAATAAGGGCTGCCTATAGAAAAAGGCGGGATTTGATGATTGATATGATGACCGAGTACTTTCCAAAGGAAGTTAAGTATACAAAACCGGAAGGCGGGATGTTTTTATGGGTAACACTTCCTGAGAAGGTGTCATCACTGGATCTATTTGAGCTTGCAGTGAAAGAGAATGTTGCATTCGTTCCAGGTAACGCGTTTTATATCGACGATGGTAGCAGGAACAATACATTGAGATTGAATTTTTCTAATTCTGATGAAGAGCAAATTGAAGAGGGAATTAAACGGCTGGCGAGATGCCTGGAAAGACTTCTATTTTGAATACTGCTACATTTGCCCTCAAAATTGTTTCCTCAGGGTTCTCATTGGCAAGATTCATAGGTTTTTGAATGAACACAACGGGTTGTGCACTAAAAGCTGCGGAGAACTCTTCCACTGTAAAGTACTCTTCTTTCGGATGTGAATGCCCTAATAGTGATTCAGTCAATCTACGCTGCCGGGCAATCTCTGTTTTGGATGCTCCTTTTCGATAGTTGGGGAATCCAATAACAAAACTTCCGTTTCTCTTGAGGTTTTTATGGATAAACTTATTCAGATCCTCAAAGAATATCTTTTTGTTTTCTTTGGGTGTCTGACAGTTGCATAATGCGATCTCATGTTCTGAGCTAACCATCAACAGGCAGTTGGCGGTACAGGGCAATTGAGTATCCAGCGCTTCTTTAAAGGACATCTTTAAAGGTATATATTTCACTAACGATAGTTGGGGAACATCGTATATCGTGGTAGAAGGTTCTATATTAGTCACGGTTGCTTCTATTCCCAATTCCTCAATCATCTTGGCGCCTATGCCGGGACCGCCTCCTATATCGATAATATCATCCCTTTTGCTTAGTTGACCCGACAGGACATTTTTAACTAATTCGTGCATAACACTGATTTTTTTTGCAAAGGTATTTGTATAGTCAATACCGTCGAATTTGGTGATACTGTCCATAATAATTTCTCAAAATAATGCGCTTCTAAATGTCCTCCATTTGCATAAAGTATATGGTGCTGATAAGATAATGTTTTTTCAAAATCCTGCGCCTCAAATAAAAGATTTAGTTCAAAAAATTCAAATCCCCGAGCATTCACGTCGATGCCTTTCGGATTTCTAATCCGAGGTCTGTGACTATATCAACTTCTCTTATTCTTGCTCATTATAAATAGAGTCCAATCTCCTTGCAGCTCTTCTTAAAGCATGTCCCACAGTCGAGCTCCAGACACTCTGGATGTCTCACACCCCATTTATCAAAGCCCTTCAATCTCTTTATCAGTCCGGCGCAGCGGGAACAGCCTGCCGAAAGAAAACCTCTTTCGGGATATCCAGCTTTGCCGATATCAGCGGAGTCTATGTTATGGGTTATGCCACATCCTGTGCAAATACACTTTACTTTCGCCATACCATGTTACCCGCTTCCTTCGCATCAAAATCGCGTGCTTTCAGTTTCCACATTATCGGTGTACCGTCCCGAAACAGCATAAGAGGATGACTTCTAGCTACAATTCCTTCAATAACCTTTGGCTCCTCGGCTATAAGGCTGTATTGTCTCGACTGAACGATTCTGATAGCTGATTCATGATCCATTATTCCAAATTCGGGAATGGATTTTATGGATAGTTTGTCTGCAATATCATTTACACTATCTCTTTCAAGCCACCAGCCATCAATCCAGGCGTCAAATAGAATGAATCCTGCGTCTTTACGATAAAGTCCGCCACCCTTCTGTATCTTTGCGCCGTAGCCTTCGCCATACAGGATTACTTTACATGGCACAGGCTCTTTGAAAGCTTGTTGCATTGCTGATATTGTGAAGATTTTTTGGAGTGCGTCATACAAATGCGCAGGCATCTGGGCTTCATCCGTGCGCCCATCAAATCTTACGGTATTGTTTTCAAAAGAAACTCTTATATTCGTTCCGTCTATCTTTTCTGTAATATGCCAGTTTTTGATATTGGCGAATTCTTGTTTAGAAAAGTCACCTTCGATTATTTTAAACTTATTCGACTCGTCTCTTTTCCAGATTGTATTTATCTTTGGGTATTTCATGTTGCGTATTCCTTCTCTTATTTCCATGTTATTTATGCCTCCTTATCCGCAACTATCACTTCTATGTCCTCTTTCTGTACCTTATCCACAACATGCTTCCAGACATCTC
>JAUSDC010000179.1 GCA_030650845.1 Candidatus Methanoperedens sp. | reverse complement strand
GCAGATCTTAAAAGAGTGCTCAACCTCAATGCAGTTGCTATCGGTCTTGGGCTTGAGAATGTTGAATATGAACCTGAGCAATTTCCCGGTCTTGTTTACAGGATGTCCAGCCCCAAAGTGGTCCTGCTAGTGTTTGGCTCTGGCAAACTTGTGATAACAGGCGGCAAGAAACCAGAGGATGCAGAAGTGGCAGTCGAGAAAATAGTTACAGAACTTGATGGAATAGGTCTGCTTTAATAATCTTTATTTTAGCAATGGTGTCATGGGGTACCGGTCGATCCTGGCGATTTCTTCCCATGTTTCAATTTGTTTTTATCATCCTCTAGCAACAGACAGCTGGCGCGCCCCGAACTGCAGGGCGTTAATGTAGCACGGGTGTAGCGCCTCGCAGGGGCGGCGCGCCGTCTGTTGACGGCGGGGAATTCTGTATCTATTCTTGCCCTGGGTTATCGCCGCAGGCGCTTTGGAGATGTGTCTCCCTGTTCTAATCCAAATCTTCCCTCAACTGTGCCGCTTTCGTAAAGAAGCTATCCGTGGAATAATGAAGCATCAGGCTGGACGCGATCATCCCTGCCACAAAGATCGAAGTGAAAATCGCTATCTGTATCGATGCAGCTTCCATCGGGTCAGCTCCGCCAAGCAGCATGCCAGTCATCACTCCTGGTATCCACACAATGCCAAGGTTTTTCATATTGTCTATGGAGGGTATCAAAGCCGAAAGAATGCCCTGCTTGAGGCATGATGCTGCTGCAAGCTCAGGTTTTGCGCCCAGGGCAAGATACGCTTCAACTTCAGACCGCCTGTTCTTTATCTCACCTTTATATCGGTCTATAGCAAGCGAACTCACGTTCATGGCATTGCCAATAAGAATGCTACCGGTAGGGACAATATATCTTGCTTCCAGAGGGAAGATGCCCATCAGGAAAAAAGGGATAAGTAAGAATAAAGACGCTGCAGCTATCGAAACGATAGCGACTAACAAACCCATCTCAAGCTTTCCCGATCTTGAATAAGTGGTATGTCCTGCTATTGCAGCCATAACAGCAAGCACAAGAAAACTCCAGAAAAGAGGTTTCTCGAATAATATCAGGATGATGGAGGCAAGTATCAGTATCTGTACCAGGGCTCTTGTACCTGCCAGTAATATTTCCTTTCCTATGCCAAATCTCTGAGCATAAGCTGCTGAAAGAATAACCAGAAAAACCGTAAGAGCAAGCGCAAGAACTTCAAACATGATAATCCTCCAGCCTGCCATCCTTGAGGATCAATCTCCTTCCTCCTATCCTTTCAACCTGCTCTTTCTCATGGGTGACCCAGAGTATGGTCAGATCCCGTTCCTTTTGCAAACCCAATAGCAGCTTCTCGATCTTCTCAGCGGATATTGCATCAAGAGACGAAGTTGGTTCATCAAGAAGGAGTATCTCTGGCTGGTTTGCAAGTGCTCTTGCAATGCATACCCTTTGTTTCTCTCCGATTGAGAGTTGTCCGGCATAGGCATCCAGCAAATCCTCAGGTATGCCAGCATCCCTGGAAAGAGTTTCAATTCCCGTATTTCCTTCCCATAATTTTATGCCGAAAACAAGGTTATCCCGTACACTTCCTTTGAAAGTAACAGGCACCTGGAAAACCATACCGATCTTTCGCCTCAGTTCCATGGGAACATGGCTCCTGATATCATTGCCGTTTAGCAGAATTGTCCCGGAATCGATCTCAGAGAGCCTGTTGATCAAACGAAGAAGAGTTGACTTTCCAGAACCTGAAGCTCCCATGATAGTGACAAGTTCACCTTTATTGACTTTAAGATCAAGGCTCCCTAATATCTGTGCCCTGACTCTGGTATTATTTACCTTGCGGAAGACAGCTTTTGATACATTTTTCAACTCAAGGTGAACATGATTCATCTATCCTGAAATGTCTTACACTTCCATAAACAATGCCATCTTTGTTCAATGCTGTTTGATGATTTATTTTAATTGTTTCTACAAGATGCAATCCGCAAGCAGCAGGCGAATTTTAAATAAAATTGGTTCTGGTGAGTTAAAATCTCAATAGCGCAAGCAGTCGCAGGGAGTTCGAATCCCGCGAGTGCCGAAAGTGCGCTGCAACTTTAATGGAGTTGTAAAAATGTCTATAGAACCAAAACCAAAAATAACTTTCGCTCAGACAGAGCGGGAAAAGATCCGAGAACATTTCACAAGACGTGCTTCTGAAGCGCCCATACCCGATCCTTTCGACCCGGAATCGATGCGGAAGTGGGATGAATACGTGGCTGAGATGCACGAACTGGAACGGCAGCTGACGGAAGCAGGTGATCAGCTATGAGCTATCCGAAATATGGCTGGATAGGGAACAAGATATCAGAGTCGGATATGGCTTCCCTGTATAGAATGAAAACGAAGACCAGGCGGCCGATAACTGCGATGGTGGCTGAAGCTGTGAGCCAATATGTCAGGGAGGTGGGGAAATGAACCCGTTTATTTGATGTATCGCCGCAGGCGCTTTCAAGATTCCTTTTTTTTTATGCCTGTCCGTTTTCTATTCTTTCCCCACAGACTCGCCCTGCATCTTTCTCCTCTTTTTTTCATATGACTGCGCGCCTGTGGGAGGTTGGTGATTATCAAGAAAACTTAGTGCCGTAGCTTCTGTTCATTCGATTGCCTTGAATATTTTTGGTATTATTTCGGTTCAGGTTCTACAGGCATAGGTTGAGGTTCAGGAGTAGGTTGAGGTTCAGGAGTCGGTTCAGGCTCAGGGGTAGGTTCAGGCTCAGGAGTAGGTTGAGGTTCAGGAGTCGGTTCGGGGGTAGGTTTAAGGGGCGGTGGTTGTTGATACTTGTTCGGTTCAATCCTTTCTTTGTTGCTGAAATTTCCCATATTTGTCACTCTCCACATTTTCTTATATAATTCAATTGAAATAACATACATTTAAGTCTTTTTCTTCGCATTCATTCTTCTATGGAATTGCCAATTCCTCCATTCTTCACCGCTTCGCTAAAGGTGCTGTCGTCACCTTTACAGAAGTAAGGGTGC